>NZ_JBRAGO010000050.1:0-32557 GCF_052746595.1 Leptodesmis sp. | reverse complement strand
GGTGTCGGGAGGATGTCACTCTGCAAGGCATTGGGTTGATAGCCCAAACCAAACCAGGTTCAGTTAGAAACCTCAAGTTTCCTTTTCAGCGGAACTGTGGTTCTGGACTTGGAAAAGTTTTAGTCACAAGATGTAGTTTAAATAAATGATGTAGTTAGCTGAGTGTCAGCATTATCCAGTGGATACGCTTCTAGCCAAGCAACAGGGGAGCCTCGCAGAGCATGAATAAGAGCAGTGTGCCTACCTCCGTTACGAAGTTTTTGGAGCGCCTATTTCATCACACATCTGGAGTCAATGCGCCTCCGCAGTTACAGTTTCAGTTCCTTGGAGAGGAAATGCCTCAATCAACCAAAACCGCCATTATGATCATCGGGGGAGCCGAAGATAAAGTTCATGGGCGAGAAATTTTGACTAACTTTTTCAATCGATCAGGGGCTACCGATGCCCGCATTGCCATCATTCCCTCTGCGTCTCGTGAGCCCGCTGTGATTGGGGAGCGGTATCGAGAAATTTTTAATGAAATGGGAGCGAAGGGGATTGAAATTCTCGACATTCGCGATCGCGAACACTGTGAAAATCCCGTTCTGCAAAACTACGCCGAAAACTGCACGGGAGTCTTTATGACTGGAGGGGATCAACTGCGGCTCTGTGGTCTGCTGGCAGATACACTATTGATGAATACCATCCGGCAGCGAGCGCAACGGGGAGAAATCACCCTGGCTGGAACCAGTGCTGGAGCTGCTGTCATGGGTCACTATATGATCGCTGGCGGTGGTAGTGGCGAATCTCCTAACCGATCGCTGGTGGACATCACGACAGGACTGGGAATCATCCCCGAACTGCTGGTGGATCAGCACTTCCATAACCGGAATCGAATGGCTCGATTGATGAGTGCAATCGCAGGCCACGCTGATCGCCTTGGTATCGGCATTGATGAGGATACCTGTGCCGTGTTTGAAGGAGATGGCCTGATGCAGGTGTTAGGCAAAGGAACTGTCACAGTGATTGATCCGCAGGACATGACTCATACCAACCAACATCATGTCGGAGCTACGGATCCGCTCAGGATCTGTAATCTCAAAGTGCACGTCCTGGTTTATGGCGATCGTTATGATCTACGTAAACGAACGCCAGTTCATTCTTGCTCTGGAAGTTTTTAGTGAAGAAAGCGCTTAACTGTACAAGCTTTTAACTGCGAGAACACCACCAAAGGTGGTAGAACGAAGTTAGTGATCATTCCCTCTCTAGAAATCTTGAATTTCAAGATAGACAAAAATGCTGTTGTCAAATGGACTGATAAGTCTGACCGAACTAAAAACTGTTCATAATGGACAGTTTGCGATTGCCTAGAGGATGACACTGAATAATTGCCCAAGACCAGCTTCCAAACCAGCCTTCAACTGTACGTTTGCGTTGAGTGTGTAGTGGGTGCTGAACGCGCTCAAATCTAATCAAGATACTGTTATGAAGATACTGAAGATCCAGACATTACGTGGGCCCAACTACTGGAGTATTCGTCGTCAAAAATTGGTCGTCATGCGTCTGGATCTGGAAGCCTTAGCTGACAAACCTTCCAGTCAAATTCCAGGCTTTTACGAAGGGTTAGTCAACATTCTCCCTAGCCTGATGGAACACTTCTGTTCTCCAGGTTGCATCGGGGGGTTTCTAAGACGAGTGCAGGAAGGAACTATGATGGGCCACATCGTTGAGCATGTGGCTCTGGAACTCCAGGAATTAGCCGGAATGCCCGTTGGCTTTGGACGCACTCGCGAAACTTCCACACCTGGTGTTTATCAGGTGGTGATTGAGTATCAGCATGAACAAGCGGGGCGGTATGCAGCACGGGCAGCAGTACGCTTATGCCAGAGCATTGTTGACACGGGCACGTATCCCCAGGAAGAACTGGAAAAGGATCTGGACGACCTGCGGGAACTGGCCAGTGAAGGCGCTCTTGGTCCCAGTACTGAGTCGATTGTCAAAGAGGCCGAAGCCAGGGGCATTCCCTGGTTTGAGTTGGGTGCCCGCAGTTTGATCCAACTGGGGTATGGGGTGTATCAAAAACGCATCCAGGCAACGCTGAGCAACTTTACCAGCATCCTGGGCGTGGAACTGGCCAGTGACAAAGAAGGCACCAAGCGAATTCTGCGAGATGCTGGGATTCCAGTTCCTAAGGGCACAACGATCTACTTTCTGGATGAATTAGAAGAGGCGATCGAGTTCGTCGGTGGCTACCCTATCGTGATCAAGCCCCTGGACGGCAATCATGGTCGGGGAATTACTATCAATATCACCTCCTGGGAGCAGGCAATTGAAGCCTATGATGCAGCCAGAGAAGTATCCCGTGCAGTGATCGTGGAGCGCTTTTACCAGGGACGGGATCACCGGATTTTGGTCGTAAATGGCAAAGTGGTTGCGGTCGCAGAACGGATTCCAGCCCACGTGGTAGGAGACGGACACTCGACGATCGAACAACTGATTGAAATCACCAACCAGGATCCGCGTCGGGGGATCGGTCACGATAATGTATTAACCAAAATTGTCCTTGATCGCACCAGTTGGCAGTTACTGGAACGGCAGGGCTATACCCTGGATACGGTGCTGCCCAAGGGAGAGATCTGCTACCTGCGAGCCACGGCTAACTTGAGTACGGGGGGCATTTCTGTCGATCGCACAGATGACATCCATCCAGAGAACGTCTGGATTGCTCAACGGGTGGCGAAAACTATCGGTCTGGATATTGCTGGCATTGATGTGGTGACTCAGGATATCAGCCGCCCCCTGCGGGAAGTTGATGGTGTGATTGTGGAAGTGAATGCGGCTCCTGGCTTCCGGATGCACGTTTGCCCCAGTGAAGGTATTCCCCGCAATGTGGCCGAACCCGTACTGGAGATGCTCTTCCCACCCGGTACTCCCAGCCGTGTTCCGATCGTGGCCATTACCGGAACCAACGGTAAAACCACAACCACTCGGCTGATCGCTCATATTTTCCGGCAAACGGGGCAGGTGGTTGGCTATACCACCACCGATGGGACTTACATTGGCGATTACCTGGCAGAACCCGGAGACAACACTGGGCCACAAAGTGCCCAACTAATTCTGCAAGATCCCACAGTCGAAGTCGCCGTTCTAGAAACTGCCAGAGGTGGCATTCTGCGATCGGGGCTAGCCTTCACCTCCTGCGATGTGGGGGTTGTGCTCAACGTTGCCGCAGATCACCTGGGCATTGGCGATATCGACACAATCGAGCAAATGGCACGCCTGAAAAGCGTCGTTGCCGAGACAGTGATGCCAAATGGATACGCGATTCTGAATGCAGACGATCCCCTGGTGGCTGAAATGGCCAGCCGGGTAACAGGTCAGATTGCCTATTTCTCCATGAATCCGGAGAGTGAATTGCTCAAAGCGCATACCCAAAAAGGTGGGCTGGCGGCTGTTTACGAGAATGGCTATCTGTCAATTTTGAAAGGAGACTGGACATTGCGCATTGAACCTGCCGCTAATGTCCCCCTGACTTTAGGCGGGCGTGCTCCCTTTATGATTGCCAATGCTCTGGCGGCTAGTCTGGCGGCGTTTGCCCAGGGCGTGGATATTAAGGACATTCGGGCTGCCTTACTGAGCTTCCGGGCTTCAGCCGGACAAACCCCCGGACGGATGAATTTGTTCAATCTGGGCAAATACCATGCCCTGGTGGACTATGCCCACAATCCTCATAGTTACCAAGCCCTGGGTGGATTTGTCCAAAATTGGCCAGGGGAAAGGATTGGCGTGGTCGGTGGCCCTGGCGATCGCCGAGACGAAGACTTTATTACCCTGGGAACCCTATCAGCGGGAATGTTTGATCGCATCATTATCAAAGAAGATGATGATACCCGTGGTCGCCCCCGTGGGGAAGCAGCCCGGTTGATTGCACGGGGATTGCAACAGGCGAAACCCGATTGTCGCTTTGAAACCATCTTGGATGAAACTAGAGCAATTCAATCTGCTCTGGACAGCGCTCCCCTGAATGGTCTGGTAGTGATTCTGCCAGAAAGTGTTAGTCGGGCGATCGCTTTGATTAATAACCGCCGTCCAATTGCAGAGCCAGAACTGGCTCCAGTCAAGTCTGTCGCAGCAGAAACTTCTGCCTCTAATGGTTCTCTTTCCGCACCTGCGACGGCTGACGCTGACGTGGTTGATCCGACGCAAAACTCAGAAGTGCCTGCCTAACGCACAGCTGCTTTCACTGGTATTCATCCCATCCCACACCCCCTTTCCCAATCTCAGAGTTGTTGGGGTTTTGATTATGGGAGGAGCTTTTCTGGCCTTTAAGGGAAGCTCCCTGGATTCCATGCGATCGCAGCAGTCCAATGCTCATCCTTCACTGCTTCTGTAGTCTCACTTTCCTGCCCTGCCACCTTCCAGGCAGTATTATGACTCGCGATCGCTCGTCTCAGATTCCGTCGTGTCCTCACCAGGTTTGTTGATCTCTTCCTTAAACCCTCGCAGAGTTTTGCCTAAAGTTCCCCCCAATTCAGGAATCTTTTTCGGCCCAAAAATCAAGATTGCCACCACCGCAATAATGATCACTTCTGGCCACCCAAGTCCAAACATAACGCCTCCTGGTATCTGCCCTCATGCACAGGCTCAGTTCTAGAGTACAAGGAAACTGGTTGCTTGCAGTCTATAAACAGGTGCGAATAAATCTTTGGGTAGATGCCTGATGGGGTAGGGATCCTTAAGATACTATGAAAAAAATTTACAGTTTATTCCTTTTGCAAACCGGGTACGCAAGAGAATTTTATGGCACAGTCCCTTTTGCAATTCAGACACCTGGCAATCCGTCTTTTTTGGGGTATTTTTGCCAGATCACTGATTCCCCTTTCTGGCTGTGGGCTGCCTCCCAAAGCAGATGCCGAAGCCCAACCCCAGGCCCAGGGTGATAACAGACCTGCGGCTGTAGATGTGGCGATCGCCCGCACGATTCCCCTGCAGCCGGATTTGGAATATACCGGGACGACCCAACCCTATCGCCAGGTTTCTTTACGATCGCGGGTAGAAGGTCAGTTAATCGATTTAGCGGTGAATGTCGGCGATCGCGTGACTCGGGGGCAGGTGCTGGGTCGCCTGGATGACAATGTTCTGGCCGCTGCCGTCGTGGAAGCAGAAGCGGAAGTAGCCGCACGAGAATCTGAAGTCGCGCAGGCTCGTACCGAAGTCAGTAACGTCCAAACCCAGGTGGAAGAGGCGCGGTTGAGGCTGGCACAGGCCCAATCTGATTTGTCCCGATTGGAGCAATTATTCCGAGAAGGGGCAGTCCCAGAACAACAAGTGGAAAACGCCCGCACAACAGTGGGAACAGCCCAGCAAGCGTTGCGATCGGCCCAGAGCCAGGTGCGTACCCGCCAAAAAGCTGTGGCTGCAATTCAACGCCGGGTGGCTGCTCAACGGGCGATCGTGGCCAGAGAGCAAGAACGGCAATCCTACAGTTTACTGACCGCACCTGTAACGGGCTTTGTGCTCGAACGAGTGCCGAACTAGGCAACCTGGCCCAACCAGGAAGCGAAATTTTAAAGCTGGGAGACTTCAGCCAGGTGAAAGTGGCCGTGCAAGTCTCGGAATTGGAATTGGGTACGATTCGCCCTGGTCAACCTGTCCAGGTGAAGCTGGATGCCTTTCCTGGCCAGACTTTTGCAGGACGGGTAACACGAGTTTCTCCGGCAGCCAACCCCACCTCGCGGTTAATCCCCGTAGAAGTGGCCATGTCCAATCCCAATGGCAAGATTGGCAGTGGTCTGCTGGCCCGCGTGAATTTCACTCAACAGGTCATTAAGCGAGTCGTTGTGCCGGAAACCGCCCTCAAAAACCATGAAGAGCGTCAGGCAGGAGCACGATCGCAATCTGCAGCGAAGCCCCTATCCTCCGACTCCGTCACTCCAGCGAGAGGCCAGAACCGTCAGGAATCCGGCAGCAAAACAGGCACTATATTTGTCGTGACAGGTTCCGGTAAACAGACAGCTGCTGCCGCCCGCTCTGTAACTCTGGGAAATCGCCGTGATGGACAGGTGGAAATTCTGGCTGGATTACAACCGGGCGATCGCTTCATCGTTCGCAGCAGCAAAGCCCTCAAAGAGGGTACTCCCATCCGGCTGAGTATTCTATCAGAAGGTGCTAGCCCAAGAAGTTAGTTGCAGGCAGATTTTGAGTTTTAAGAAACTGTTTGTAGATGAATATTAAGATGCAGGAAATATGCTCTGGGATTGGATCCTCCCTCACCTTTCTTAAAAAGGAGGGAAGCGAACCAGAATGCCTGAAGTCCCCCTTTTTAAGGGAGATTTAGGAGGATCGAAACATTGGTTTACAAACAGTCTCTAAGATTTGAGTTCTCAGTTTTGAACCTTAGATTGAATCTCAGACTGAGAATGCAGAACCTTTCGATTTGAGATCAGGTCAAAAGCTAAGAAGTTAAAACTTTGTCTTGGGCTTCACGCCTGTTTTCCTTCATTCACTGTTCCTCTCCACAGTTCTCATGCAAATCGTCCTACTGGCTTTAGCCTTAGCGCTCTTTCCATTCGTCGTCACATTGGCACCTTAATGTTGACGCTCTCAGCGGCCTGTCGATCTGCGGGTGCTTGCCGATGAGGAATTGGCGCAGGAACTGGGAGTGGTTCCCGGTGTGGCAGTGGTGGATGTGGCTGGAGGGGTAGATGAAGAGATCCAGGTCACGGTTGATTTGAATCGGTTACAGGCTCAAGGGGTGAGCTTGAATGATGTTCTAAGGGAGTTGCGCGATCGCAACCAAGATATTTCCGGGGGACGCATTTCGGGACAATGAGCCGCTGACACGGGCGATCGGGCGCTTTAAAGATGCTCAGGAGTTGCGGAAATCGGGGGTGATTCCGGCGGATCTGACGTTATTGCCCGTTTTGGATGAGTCCATCTTTATTCAAAGCGCGATTTCCAATGTGGTGAGTTCAGGGCTGATGGGGGAAGGATTGGCAGCGATCGCGGTGCTGCTGTTTCTGTGTTCGATTCGGCAGACGCTGATCATTGTGCTGGCGATTCCATTGGCAACCCTGGCGGCGATTATTCTCATGGGTGTGTTTAAGCTGTCCCTGAATGTCTTTAGTCTAGGGGGCCTGGCAATGGGTGTGGGGATTGTGGTGGATAACTCGATCGTCATGCTGGAAAACATTGCGGAAGGGACAGGCATGACTCCAGGCCGCAGTGCGGTTAGTCGTCTGACTCCCCGACAGTTGATTCATCAATCCATCCACAGCAGTCAGGAGGTAGAGTCGGCGCTGGTGGCTTCCCCAGTACCAATCTGATGGCGGTGCTACCGTTTCTGTTCATTGGTGGTTTGATTGCGCTGTTGTTCAATGAGTTGATTCTGACGATTAGCTTTGCCGTAGCTGCATCTATTCTGATTGCCGTGACGGTAGTGCCGATGCTGACTTCACGGCTATTGGGAATTCGCCGTTCAAGTGGGATTAACAAGTTCTGATTGCTGCAACAATTCAACCGTCGTTTTGATGACGGTACTCGTGGATATACCTCGCTGCTGCAATGGGTGCTGGCAAAACAGTTACTGATCGTTGGGTTAACCATCCTAGTTTTGGGCAGTAGTAGCTTTTGGATGGCCGGTCAACTTCCCCAAGAAATTCTGCCCCGCATCAATACTGGACAGGCAAACCTGAACGCTCAATTTCCCCCCGATACATCGCTGGAAGACAATCAAAAGGTGGTGGCGGCAGTCGATAAAACTTTGCTGGCCCAACCAGAAACGGAGTATGTCTTCACGACGGTGGGCAGTTTTTTGTTTGGCAGCAATACCAGTGAGAATCTTCTGAGGAGTTCCAGCACGATTACGCTCAAGCCTGGAACGAGTGTGGAGGATTATGTGACTAGGGTGACACGGGAATTACGCCAGTTGAATCTAGTGGATATTCGGCTGCGGCTCAGTCCAGGTTAGGTACGGGGACTAATTTTGAATAATTCTCCGGTGCAGGGCGCGGAAGTGGATGTAATTTTGCAAGGAAATAGTGAGGAAGCATTGAATCAGGCCGGACGGCAGGTACTCCAGGCGTTGGAAGACCAGGCCACACTCACCAGCTTTCGTCCCGATGCTGATGCTCGCCAGCCGGAAATTCAAATCACTCCGGATTCGGAACGATTGTCGGCCCTGAATTTAAACATTCAGAACATCGGTGAAATGCTGGAAACGGCGATTCAGGGCAGTGTTCCTACGCAATTGCAACGAGGAAATCGGCTGGTGGATATCCGGGTGCGACTCGATCGCCAATCGGTACAACAACCATCCCAACTGGAGCGCTTACCCCTGTTTGTAGAAGGTAATCGGCAAATTCGCTTAGGGGATGTAGCCCGGATTGAGGCAGGTCAGGCTCCCGGTCAGGTACAGCGGATTAATCAACGCCAGGTATTTATTGCCGGAAACCTGAATCAGGGAGCCAGTTTGGGGGCCGTTTTAAAGCAAGTAGAGGAGGTGCTGAATGGCCTGGACTTGCCGCAAGGGGTGAGTGTGCTCCCCAGTACGGCGGCTCAAAGTAATCAGCAACTCCAGGCTACTTTGCCAGTTTTGGGTGGCCTGGCCGCCTTTCTGGTGTTTGTGGTAATGGCGGTACAGTACAACTCCCTGATTGACCCGCTGGTGATCATGTTTACGATTCCATTAGCCTTAGCGGGTGGAATTCTGGGGCTATTTGTCACGAAAACGGCGATCGGGGCGACGGTGATTGTAGGGGTGGTGCTGCTGGTGGGGATCGTGGTGAACAACGCGATCGTCATGGTAGAACTGGCCAATCAAACCCTGCAGCGAGAAGGCTGCGATCGCTATACAGCTATTCTGAAGGCAGCCCCTCAACGACTGCGGCCTATTTTGATGACTCTGTTACGACCGTTTTAGGGATGTTCCCCCTGGCAGTGGGCCTGGGGCAGGGAGGCGAATTTCTGCAACCGCTGGGAATTGTGGTCTTCTCAGGGTTATCGCTGGCCACCCTGTTAACTCTGTTTATCATTCCCTGCTTTTATGTGATACTGCATGACCTTTTTGATCGCCGATCGCGCCAGGAGAAAGTAGTCCAATTGCCTGCTTCCATTTCTTCACAAGATTGTCGCCATGCCCCAGACGAATCCTAAGCAAATCTACTCCCCGACCTGGTCTGTAATGTGTCAATCTAGGTAATATAAACCTCATCCAAGTTCAGAACTGAAATTTATCTGGCCGAAAAGAGCCATGCTTTGGCTGGATTTGGTTTAAGTCAACTATTGAGATTGCCCTGCATGAAGGTTTTGGTGCTTGCCTGGGAATTTCCGCCGCGAATTGTGGGTGGAATTGCTCGGCATGTCGCTGAACTGTATCCGGAATTAGTCAAGCGGGAGCATGAGATTCATCTGATCACGATCGAGTTTGGGCAGGCTCCCCGATATGAATTAGTTGAGGGGGTACATGTGCATCGAGTCAGTGTTGGCCCCAGTCACAATTTCTTTCACTGGGTATCCAACATGAACGACAGCATGAGGCAGCACGGAGAGAAACTGCTACTGGAAGAAAGTGGATTTAATTTGATTCATGCCCATGACTGGTTAGTCGGAGATGCGGCGATCGCCCTCAAAAACAGCTTCAAAATTCCCCTGGTCGCTACCATCCATGCCACGGAGTACGGTCGGCATAACGGCATTTATTCCGAGCAACAGCAATTTATCAGTAATAAAGAAAATGAACTAGCTTACCACGCATGGCGCGTGATTGTGTGTACCAATTACATGCGGCTGGAGGTTGAGCGGGTGCTGGGCGTTTCCTGGGACAAAATTGATGTCGTTTACAACGGCATTCATCTAGAAAAAAAACTGGTGCTGGAACCCTTCGATGCCCAGGAGTTTCGTCGCCACTTTGCCGCTGATCACGAACAGATTGTCTACTACGTCGGTCGCATGACTTATGAAAAAGGGATCTCCGTGCTGCTGAACGCGGCTCCCAAGGTGATCTGGGAAATGGGCGGCAACGTCAAATTTGTCCTAATTGGCACGGGGAATGTGGATGAGTTCAAACGGCAAGCCTGGAACGCTGGCATCTGGAACCAATGTTATTTCACAGGCTTTATGTCGGATGAGGATTTGAACAAGTTTCGGACGATCGCCGATTGTGCCGTGTTTCCCAGCCTGTACGAACCCTTTGGGATTGTAGTGCTAGAGAATTTTGCCGCTCGCGTTCCGGTGATTGTCTCGGACACAGGCGGCTTTCCCGAAATCGTCCGCCATACCCGCACCGGGATCGTCACCTGGACTAATAATTCCGATTCACTGGCCTGGGGTATTTTAGAAGTATTAAGAAATCCGGGCTATGCTCAATGGTTGATTGAGAATGCTTATGAGGATCTGGAACGACGGTTTTGTTGGGATAAGCTGGCACAACAGACAGAAGCCGTTTACGGCAGAATTTTGCATGAACGCGCTCAGGTTGATTGGTAAGCGATCGAGATAATTTCCCTGAGAAATCCGTCTGCTAGATATTGGCTCTCAAGGGCAAAACAGTGTAGAAATAAAGGAGCAACTGAGTATAAACGGACTTTTTGAACCTTTCAGTTGTCGTTAGGTTGTTGAGAGGAGTTGATATATCTCATGAACATGCGCGTTCTTTCCGTATTAGGTGCTACCGCCCTGGTAGCAGGTTCTTCGCTACCCGCTGTGGCCCAGCTTAAGGCTACCACCCCAGTACTGCCCAGAGAATCCTTCGTTGGCACCACTTCCTTAACTCTGCCAACTCCCCCAGTTTTGCCTGCTTTGTTTACCCTGCCAATTACCACCGTGGTAGTTAAAGATGACTCCATTACCTCTGATACCTTAATTACTGACAAGTACGGTGTGGACAGCGATATCAAAACTTGGGGTGCTGATGTGACCAAGTGCCTGTATTCTCCTGCCAGCATCGTTCGTGTCGCTGGTAAAGATGCGGTCCCCTTTGTGATCAACGGTGCTGATGGCGTAATCAAGCTGAATGCCAATGGTCGTGCAGTTTGCTCTATCTACTAATTGTTCTGGCTCTTAAAGCATTTCTAGGTCTGTAAGAAAGCCTCCTGGGGAAATTTGTTATTCCACAGGAGGTTTTGTCTTGCATAGTTTCCTGGCAGAGCCAGCTCTTTTTCAGTACGGATGCCCAACGACAACCATGATTCATCCCCATACAGAGCTTCGCTTCATCAATGAAGCGATCGGTTACGGTGTATTTGCGACAGAGTTCATTCCTAAAGGCACAATTACCTGGATTTTGGATGAACTAGACCAGCGATATGAAGAGGCTTACGTCATGGCGCTGGATCCCTTGCTACGCGATCGCCTGCTGAAATTCTGTTTTCGGGATGAACAGAGTCAGTATATTCTATGTTGGGATATCGCCCGCTACGTCAACCACAGTTTTAACTCTACCCTGATTGCCACTCCCTACTACTTTGAACTGGCTGCTAGAGATATTTATCCGGGTGACGAAATTACAGATGACGATATCCTGCATTATTACTCCCACTGGGATCGGATTGCTGCCGAGACAATGCAGCACTTTAATCAAGTCGATCAGCCCCTGAAACATCTGATTGATCCCAAGTTTGCAGACAAAGTAGCCGCGATCGCTGCTGGCCAGGAGGTTATGGATTCTCTGCTGACGTGCTATTACAATCCGGGCAATCGGATGTTGGGATTGGGAATTGGGGATTAGAGACTGAAGGAATGACATGATGAATCGGGTTTGTGCGAAGGGTGGGTCTTTTCCCCCGATCCTCGATCGCCACCCCCCTATCTCCTTGTCGCTCCCCTGGCTCAACTTGGGCATACTGGCAGCACATTCTAGCGCCCCGGCCCTTGTTTCAGGAGAGTTATTATGCAATCCATCCCTGCGGACATGGCTTCACCTCGCCCAAAGTCAGGAATTTCAATGCTCCGCTCAGTTGGGCTGCGATTATTTATTTCCGTTGTAGGAGGTTCGCTGGTTGGGCTGCTGGGAACTACCTACTGGTCTTATCGAGAACTGGCACGGCAATCGGAAGCTGAGCTAATGTCCAGTTTACAGGTCAAAACCGAAAATTTAGAAGGGGACTTTAGCGCCCTAGAATCATCTACTAAAACGGTTGTGGATGCCGTGAAAACGCTTTATGCGTCTGGAGAACGCCGGGAAGAGGTATATAGCGACCTGATGTACCGTGCACTGCAAACTTCGGTTCTGGGAACCGGCCTGGGATTTGGTCAGCCGCCCAATGATCGCCGGATCATTCCCTCCTTACAATATGCCTACCCTTATGTGGCCCGTCAGAAAAAGACTGGATCGGTAGAACCACCCAAATTGGGGAATACCGACCCTACAAACTTCACGACGAATTATTTTCAGCAGCCCATTGCCGCAGGCAAACCGATTTGGCTGGAACCGGAGAGTTACGTAGAAGATTCTCTCACTCCTCCCCAAACCCTGGTCAGTACCAGCTATTCCATGCCGTTTTATGACGATCAAAAACAATTATTGGGGGTTCTCAGCCAGGATCTGGGATTGGGGTTTTTGAGCAAGAAACTGAATGTTCCCGTTATGCGCGATGCGGGTTACTTTTTGCTGGTCAGTGCCCAAGGAAACCTGATTGCCTATCCCCCCAATCCTCAGCAAGCTCTCAACCTGACTCCCTTCCCAAGTTAGATAACTATCAGGGACTGTGGAACACAATTCAGACCCAACTTCAAGCCGGAGCGGAAAATGGGGTTGTGCAATGGCAGGATAGCCAGGGCAAATCAGAATATTGGGCCTATCAGAAAATTCCTAACAACAACTGGGTGTTGATGGCTGTTGTGCCCAAGGCGATTGTCGTGGGGCCAGTCTGGCGATTTTTGACCGCAGGCATTCTGGGAGCCGTAATTGGTGCGTCAACTGTTCAGGGAATTGTTGTGGCTCTCTTTGTGCGACGGCTCAATCAACGCCTGCAACCAATTATGGATGAATGCAACCGATTGGCCGAAATGAACACCAAGAGCGAAGAGTTGATGAGCCGGGAAGATGAACTGGGCCGTTTAACCATTTCGTTCTATGCGCTGTTAGGGCAGGTAACGGTAAATGAACGGCGGTTACGGCAGGAAATGGCGAAATCGGCTCAAGCGCTTCAGGCGTTGCGACAAACCCAGGCACAACTGATCCAGACGGAAAAGATGTCCAGTCTGGGACAACTGGTTGCTGGTGTGGCTCATGAAATTAACAACCCAATCAACTTTATCTATGGAAACCTGCCTCATGCAGCCAAGTACACTCAGGACTTGTTGCAACTTGTTCAACTGTACGATCGCATTTATGATCGCCACCCTGAGATTCAGCAATTTCGTCAAGACATCGATCTACCCTTTCTCATCGAGGATTTACCTCAGATGCTGGAATCAATGCAGATCGGAGCCGATCGGATTCGAGAAATAGTCCTCTCCTTGCGCAATTTTTCTCGCCTGGATGAATCCAACATGAAGCGAGTTAATATTCATGACGGAATTGACAGCACCCTGTTAATTTTACAGAACCGCCTGAAGCCCAACGCTAACCGTCCCCCAATTATCGTGATCAAAGAATACGGCGACTTACCCCCGGTCGAGTGTTACGTCGGGCAACTGAATCAGGTGTTCATGAATATCTTGAGTAACGCGATCGATGCCCTGGATTCATACAACCAGACCCGCTCAACTGAGGACATTGAGGCAAACCCTGCCACCATTACCATCTACACCGAAGCCATTCCTCCCTATTCTCTGGAAAGCCCTTCGGTGTCCTCATCTTCTGCACTGACCATGCCATCTTCTCCTTCACACCCCACACCATCTATCGTTATCCGTATTCAAGACAATGGTCCTGGCATTCCTCCAGAACACCTGAACCGCTTATTTGATCCCTTTTTCACCACCAAGCCGATTGGTAAAGGCACAGGATTAGGACTGTCCATCAGCTATCAAATCATCGTAGAAAAGCACCACGGCATTCTGAAATGCTCCTCCCAGCCTGGGCAAGGGGCGGAATTCTGGATTGAGATTCCGGTCAGGCAGGGGAGGGAGATGACATCTTGCTACTGCGGAGACACTGGGTGCAACTACATTCAGGACAACAAGACGGGGCCGATTTGCTGGATTAGCTAGAAGCATGCACCCCCGCCTAAACCAATTACATGAGGGCTGGTTCTGGATCAGCTTCCAGGGTTGAACTTACGATCGCCTCGTTTCCCCGTTGCAATAGATATTCAATTGCCCGATCGATCAGTTCTAATCCCTGTTGAACAGTTTCGATCGTACTGAGTTGGCCGCGTAGATCGGCGGCTCCGGCAAACCCTTTGGCATACCAGGTCATGTGTTTACGAGCCTGACGCACACCGCGATCGCCCTTATATTCCCACAACATTTGCAAATGCTCACGGGCACACTGCAACCGTTCCACAGGCGTTGGGACAGGCTTCTGTTCCCCGGTTTTCAGGAAATGATCCACTTCACCCACTAAAAAGGGATAGCCCAACGTGCCACGGGAACACATTACCCCATCGGCACCTGTCATTTCCAGGCAGCGAACGGCTGCATCCACTGAAAAAATGTCGCCATTGGCAATCACCGGGATCGATAGCACCTGCTTCACTTTGGCAATCCACTCCCACTTGGCAGCCCCGTTGTAGCCTTGGGCGCGGGTTCGGCCATGAACGGTGATCATTTTCGCTCCGGCATCTTCCATGCGCTTGGCAAAGTCCAAAATGTTGATTTCTTTATCCGTCCAGCCAATTCGCGTTTTGACCGTGACAGGAACGTTTACGGCATTGACTACCGATCGCACAATTTCTCCTGCTAATTCAGGTTGTTTCAGCAAGGAAGAACCGCCCCCATTTTTGGTAATCTTGTTCACCGGACAGCCCATATTGATATCCACTGTGTCGGCTCCTTCATCTACCGCCATCTGCGCCGCTTCTGCCAGAAAATCAGGACGGCAGTCAAATAGTTGAATACTGATCGGTCGCTCCTTAGGGTCTACCTCCATAATCCGGGGCAACTCTTTCACATAATGCAGCCCTGTTGCGTTCACCATTTCCGTATACATCATGGAGGTTGGCGCATAACGTCGCACTAACCGCCGAAACACCAGATCCGTCACGCCCGACAGGGGAGACTGCAGCACCCGGCTATTCACCTTCAGATCACCAATCTGCAAGGGGGTGGCAAGACGTTCTTTGAGCGCAGGTGATAGGGAGATCATGAACAAATGAGGCAACAGTGTCAGCTCTTCATTCTATCGAAGGAGGTGGGAAGAGGGGCATGGAGGATGGAGAGGTTAAAGGGCGATCGCTTAAGTCTTAGGGGGAAACACTCCGAAGAAACGGATCGTCATCCAAGGATGGTGAACACAAGAACTGCCCTTAGCAGCGAGGCTAAAAGAACCTGATTCACCGCTTATCATCCTTATTTATAGAAAAGAGGGATTTCATAAGAAAGAGAAAATAAAATACCAAGATATGGCTGAACCTTTTCAGCGATCCCTGAGATTTTTATCGACAAAAACTCGCTGACGGTGGATTTGCGATTTAACTTAATACTCAAGTGGACTCAATTCGTAAGATTTGAGTTAACGTATGCAAAGAGGTGACCTTCCTAGTTAACTCATGTGGCAAGCAAGCTTTCTTGCTTCCCGGTTCTCAAGTCAGCCATTGTGCTTAAGCTTAGGGTGATTGAAAGCTCGATATGCTCTTGTACAAGCGGCCAAAGCTCCTTTCGTTTGTGGCTACAAAGCTAATCGGGATAAATCAATGATGCAGTTATGGAAAGTCATAAATCGCTTGCTAAACCAAGTCCAACTAGAAAACTATCGTTTTCCGATCAGAGAAACCACGGTTCTGGGCTCGGGCAAGGTTTAAAACTGTGGCAAAGCTAAATGTATGGCAAAGCTAAATGAAAAGCGGATAATATTTGCGAGAGAAGCTACAATCGGATGGTTCAAACGAATTCTGCCCCTATGATTCGTTAGCACAATCTTTATTACCTAAAGCGAGACCTGCTGTAGGCTGGAAAGTAAACCCTACGATCTAGCAAGCAGAAGCTTAGCTACCCGCTTTGAGCATTACCCGCTTTGAATGTTGCCGGTAGCGTTGGTATGCAATATTTAATCCAATTCCCAGTTTGTTAGTTAAGGAGCATGAGGAACGCGGCATGACCCAGGCCAATGACGTACTCGAACTTGAGTTGCTAAGTAACACTTCCGACGATCTACCCGATAATGAGTTGGATTTTCTCATTGGAGACGAGGATGACGATCAGGATGATGTCTTAGGAGAGAGTTCTGTAGAAGATGATGACGGTAAAGCCGGTAAAGGCCGGACAAGCCGCCGTCGAACACAGGCGAAGAAGAAACATTACACCGAGGACTCAATTCGCTTGTATCTACAAGAAATTGGGCGCATCAGGCTGCTGCGGGCAGATGAGGAAATTGAACTGGCTCGTAAGATTGCTGATCTGTTGGAACTGGAACGGATTCGGGAGGGTCTGCAGGAGCAGTTAGAGCGTACCCCTCAAGATAACGAGTGGGCCAATGCCGTCAATATGCCTCTGCCAGCGTTTCGTCATCGCCTGCACCTGGGCAGACGGGCGAAGGATAAGATGGTGCAATCCAACTTGCGGCTGGTGGTATCTATTGCCAAGAAGTATATGAACCGGGGACTATCCTTCCAGGATTTAATTCAAGAGGGAAGTCTGGGGCTGATTCGGGCGGCTGAGAAGTTTGATCACGAAAAAGGGTACAAATTCTCTACCTACGCGACTTGGTGGATTCGGCAGGCGATCACGCGGGCGATCGCAGATCAATCTCGTACCATCCGGCTTCCCGTTCATCTCTATGAAACCATTTCCAGAATCAAGAAAACCACCAAGCTGCTGTCTCAAGAAATGGGCCGCAAACCGACAGAAGAAGAAATCGCTACTCGCATGGAAATGACGATCGAAAAGCTGCGGTTTATTGCCAAGTCGGCTCAACTACCGATTTCGCTGGAAACGCCAATCGGAAAAGAAGAAGACTCCCGTCTAGGTGACTTCATTGAATCCGATGGCGAGATGCCGGAAGATCAAGTCGCCAAGAACCTGCTACGGGAAGATCTGGAAAATGTGCTGGATACGCTTAGTCCTCGTGAACGCGATGTTCTACGCCTGCGCTATGGTCTAGATGATGGGCGCATGAAAACGCTGGAAGAAATCGGGCAAATTTTCAATGTGACTCGTGAGCGTATTCGTCAGATTGAAGCGAAAGCGCTGCGGAAGTTACGCCATCCCAACCGGAACAGCGTCCTCAAGGAGTACATTCGCTAAGAGACCGTTTAGTTTTTTATAAGACAAAGCCCGATCCCTGTTGAGCGATCGGGCTTTGTCTGTATATGAAATACTAAAGAAGGAGTCTTTCGACTCCTTCTTTAGCAGAGACTGGATTAGGAGAATTAAGAGAGATTAGTTGACTAATCCACGGAAAATGGAATCAACAACGCCAAAGTTGACCAGTAGCAGATAGGCTGTGAATGCACCGCCCGTTGCCCCAATAAAAAAGCCCCCTGCAAACTGACTCCAGCCTTCTTCGGTTTCCAGGGAGCTACTGACCCCCACAGGACCAGAAGCGGCCTGTGCTTGAGCGGCTGCAGTACTCTTTTCATCGGAGAACCGAACTAGACCATAGGCAGAAAGGCAGGCTGTTGCAATCAAAATCAGAGCAATCCCAGAAATTAATCCACCCAGAGCCGCATGTTCTGAATCACGCAGGGGACCCAGCTTCACCCAAGGACCAATGATGAAGTATCCGTGGGCCAGACCAACTTCTAACCCGCGTAACAGAGGAGACAGCCCTTTGCGGTAAGCAGGCAGATTGCTAATGAATGCTCTGGTAAAGCCGGAATCGCTGATCGGAGTAGACAGATTCCCAGTGAACGGATCGTCATTATAAGGTTTGATCAGATCAGACATTCTGAATTTCCTTAATTTATAGAGCGGTACAAAAGAATTGAGATAATTCTAAGGCTAGGAGGGCGTGCTCTGTGCCTGGAGGATTCAGACCGTTAAAAAAGTTAATGGTTCGCCCTCAAGCGATGAATTTGCTCTCGCAGTTTATTAGCCACGGACGGTAGATCGGTTTGGGCGATCGCTTCCTGTTCTCCAGTCGTCAGCCACTTGAGTTGTACTGTTTGAGATGCTGCCTCCTCATCTCCCAGAATTAAACAGGCGGCGGCTCCACTGCGATCGGCTCGCTTAAATTGTTTGCCAAACGCACTACCGCTCAGATCCATCTCAACGGTAAAGCCCTGTTGACGCAGAGTTTGAGCAATAACTAGAGATTGGGCTTCTGCTCGCGATCCTCTGGAAACCAGATAAAAGTCAATTGTCGGATGCGGTAAAGCTTGCAGTTGTTGCAGTAATAGAATTAATCGTTCAAGACCGATCGCCCATCCCACCGCCGGAGTGTCAGGGCCACCCAGTTCACTCACCAGGCCATCATAGCGACCTCCAGCTCCGACCGTTGCCTGTGCCCCCAGATCGGCTGACACGATTTCAAACACAGTGTGGGTGTAGTAGTCCAGGCCCCGTACTAGGCGAGTATTGATGACGTAGGAGATTCCCAGATCATTCAATAACTGCTGTACCTGATCAAACCGGGCCTGAGAATCGGGACTAAGGTGCTCCAGAATGTTGGGAGCTTCTTTAAGAATGATCTGGGTGCGCTCGTCTTTACTATCCAGAATCCTCAGGGGGTTGCGAGTCAGGCGATCCTGAGAGTCTGCATCCAATTCCTGCTTGTAAGGAGTAAGATAAGAAATTAACGCTTCCCGGTACCGCTGGCGATCGCTCAACGTGCCGATCGAATTCAGGTTCAGTTCCAGGGTTTTGAAGCCCAGGTTTTGCAGAATGTCATTAAAGAGAGCAATCACTTCCACATCGGCACGGGGAGATGGACTACCCAACACCTCGACCCCAATTTGATGAAACTGGCGATAGCGCCCTGCCTGGGGCCGTTCGTAGCGAAACATGGGGCCACCATACCAGAGCCGTTGCACACTTCCCTGGGCTGCCAGACTGTGTTCAATAAAGGCTCGCACTACGCCTGCCGTACCTTCTGGACGCAGGGTTATCGAGCGATCGCCCCGATCCTTAAAGGTATACATCTCCTTGCCCACAATATCCGTGGCTTCTCCAATGCTCCGCTCAAACAAGGCGGTTTGCTCAAAGATGGGGGTACGAACTTCCTGATAGGTCGCTCGATCGAAAATTGTGCGGACGACAGATTCTACCCATTGCCAGTAGCGAATTTCATCGGGCAGAATATCCCGTGTTCCACGCAGTGCTTGAATCAAACCCATAACTGTAATCTTGCTAAAGCTGAAAGACTGCCAAAACTGACAACGCTAACTACCCAACGAGAGCCGAAATTAGCGGATAGCCGTTGCATCATCCACCGTTTCCCAGTGACCGTAGCGATTGCTATAGTATGCCAAAATCTGTTCCACTCGTTGCTGAACAGAGGTGGAAACGTTTTGGGGATAGTGAATTTGGAGGCGATCGATTTGACTCAATCGATAGTCAAATTGCTGAGATTGCTGTGGTACTAATTCAACCTGTACCCCTTCTACCTGTTGGAGATGGGCCGCAACTTCACGATAAACCGCCAGCGGTAAGCTAGCGCAGCGAATAGAGTACTTCATGGGCTTTTCCTTCGGCTTTCTGCCCTCTATACTTCTGCCGTTTTCTACCTGAAAATTAAGCTTTGTCCAAGTTCAGAACCGTAGTTTTTCTGATATGAACACGATCGTTCTCTTGCTGGACTTGGTTTAAGATGCAGGCATACTGCCATTTCCACTGCTGGGTTCTGGTAAGGGGCAACAGTTAACATTGTCAATACAAACTTTCCCCCACTGAAGCGCCCAACGAACCAAAGCTACCCGATTTTCAGTCTCCGTTTTGGTCAAAATGTTGCTGATGTGATTATCAACCGTACGCTTGCTAATTTCCAGTTTTTCGGCAATTTCCTGGTTTGTTAAGCCAGCGGCCACCAGTTCAATCACCTGCAGTTCCCGTTCTGACAGAGAACCCTGCACCTGAGATTCGCCACTAGCCATAAGTTTATCCGTCTGTGTATATGTACTTACTTTAGCTTTATTGTAGGCGTATCGTGGTAAAAAGCGAATGCCTCGACGAATTGAATCATCAGCGTTTTGGCTCATAGTCTGTAATCCTTCCGGAGTAGCAATTGATGTCTAATCACCAACGCATCAATCCCTGGCACTATAAACCCTGGTGGTGCCAGCCCTGGTCGATTCTGCTCACTGGAAATGGGTTGATTGCAGGCAGTTGGTGGTTAGGGCACCGCCTCTGGTTAACGGCTTTGGTGGCGCTACCAATTCTGCTCTGGATGGGATTTTTCTTGCTACTGTGGCCAAGGTTGGTGCAGCAAGCCTGGACAGAATTGGCAAGAAGTGAAGAACAAGAGATGGACGAATAATGGGCATATAATGGGCATACTCAAAATTGCTCTGGTGCTGCCCGCAGGACAAGACAGTCCTCAACTAGAACCGCCAATAGATGAGGAGGAACCGCCGGAGCTAGGTTCGCTTACCGAATTGGGAAGACTATTTATTAATGAGAACTATTTAATAAGGATTCACCGCCTCAACTAGCAGGTGTTCTGGCGAGTGGGATGAAGGCGTTCAACGGCGATCGCTCTGCCCTATCGTTTGTGATTGCGTCTCTCCTGCAGCGGGAGTTACGGGAGTTTGGAGCCTCTGACAAGCAGTAGGACTAGATATACCATCGGTTAATCAATACCATACTCACTCAACTTGCGTAGCAACGGCACACTCCTCCACCTAAAGACTTTTCCCCTAAGGTCTTAGTTTATCCGGATCGACGGGCCGCGATCGAATTTTTTAGTTGCCGAATTGTTGCACCTGTAGCCATCTTGCAGCATGTTGATCAATATCCGGCTACAGGCTACCAGTCTGTAGCCAAATCTTGTATGATTGCCAGTCCTCAGCAGAGTTAGCTTACCTGCCACCAGCCCAATGCTGGCCCCAAAAAGCGGACAGTAATCCACCAGACTACCAGTAATCCAATCCCAACCCAGGCTCCACGAGTACTCCATTTCACGAACTGAGTGGCTTGAGTTTTAGAAATGGGGATCCAGGGAAGAATATTGGGTTCTTGCCCGTACTTTTCTCCTAAGATTTCTTTCCGTCGCTTCGAGTCGCCCATTGTTAATGACTTATTAAAGTGGTTTGCATAGTTGATAATAGCGCGTGGCTCTACTCGATCGTCCCGAAAAAATATCATTCAAAAACGGAGTAATCCGATCGGGGAAACAGACTGAGATCTAAATAGTTGATCCGAGCCAGAGGAGTGAGGGCAGACAGAATCTGATGTCCATAGCTACGGTGAACCACTCGGCTGTCTAACAGGGCCACTACTCCCTGACAATCTCGGACGGGCGCGATCGCCCGTTGCAATTCACTCAAAGCTTCTGGCAATAGATACAGGCGAAACCAGTCCTGGCGCAATTTTTTGTAGTAAGCTACTCGTCCTGCAACTAAAGGATGTTCCAGGGAGGGAATGGGCAGGGTCGCGATCGCCAGTAAATGGGGAGACGGCAGGACGTGCTGGTGTTGCCGCCAAAATTCCCACCCCGTCACCAGAATCGCGTTGTCATCCAAACAGGTGCGTTCGACCTGCACTCTCGACCCAAATTCGGAAGCCAGGATTGAACCGACCTGAGCTTTCAAGGGAGTATCGCCCACCAGCAGAACGGTTAATCCCTGTATTCCAGCACTCAGACTCAGCAGGGTATGCATTTCCTGCAGTAAAGCTGCCTGAAACTGAGGGGTGTTGGGCATGGGCAGCTTTTCTGGCAAGTAGAGGTGAATTAATTCTTCTTGTCGATCGGGAGAAAACTTGAGACAGGTTAAATCACCCAGTCCCAACCGTTGCCGATAGACGGTTGCATCTGCGTCTAAATCGAGGGCACCCCCCACCAGAACGATCGGTTGCCACGACCATACAGGTTCTAGATCCAAAGCTACATCCGCAGGCCCACAATGGAGCGAGAAGGAACCATAGGAGCGAGACAAATCCGCCCAGAGCATGGCTTCTGGTCGTTGCAGCGATCGCCAGAAAGCAAGCCAGGGATCAGGTAAATGGGAAAAAGGAGTGGCTGAATAAGTGGGATGAGCAGCGGCTGAATGCTGCAAACTCATAAATAAATCTCGCAGAATCGTTTGTTCGCAAGGCTCGATCAGATAACAATTATAAGGATTGGCTGGATGCTGAAAGATCGTTTTTGTGAGCTGAACCCGTGCATCCCGAATTACTTCTTCTTGGTCAGGACAGGCCAGCATTAAGCGATCCCAATCGGTGGGCTGAAGATGAACGGTTAATTGTTCACGCACCCAGGCCTCTAAATCATCCGCTCCATCCAGAATCACTGGGATCCCATCTGGAAAGCGGCCCTGGTGATCCAGGCGATCGCTCAACCAGGACTCTGGAGTGACCAGCAAGACTCCTTGAAAATCAGGGGAGGGCAGGCGATCTCCCGTCTGAATCGATTTGCTAATGGGAATCCACTGGCGCAATTGGGGAATTTCCACCATCAGCAACCGCTGTTGAGTCGTCTCAGGAACCACTAAAATAACTGGGCCATTCCACATTAGGATTGGCACCAGATAACTCAAGCGATAGCGTTCGTGGTAACCAGAGAACGCGCTGGTCTGAATTAATGCACTTCGACCTAACCGCAACGCTCTAGCCACCAGGCGAGCCATCGTCAGATGGTGGGGCCAGTCTGACTCGCCCTGCTGCCTCAGAAATGCGCGAAGTTGCTGATGGACTTCTACCTCAATCACGTATCGATCGCTCTTACGTATTAATGAATTTCAATTCTGACACACATTTCATAAGGTTCCGTAGCCGTTAGTTCCCAACCCAAAGACTTGACCTGCACTTTCCAGGCTAGTCTCCAAATGGGACAACGAAAGAGTGCGTTGTTCTGGGAGATGGAGTGTTACCACAAACCAACTGGGGTAGGTTCAAGTTCGGGCATCGGAAATACTGCTACTGGCAAAATTACCAAGGCCATTGGTTAATAGCCACTCTCGCAGATCTGGAGTATGCATATTCTGGGTGGACAGACTCAGATTGCTACAACTATCTCAAAATCGTTATGACTATGATATAGTTGTAACTGTTCGTAACTTATACAGTAAGTCCTGTTGGCCTTGCTTGAATAGCCAGCAGCTTGGACTACGCTCCTACCAAGGTAAAAACGACGCAATCCACTATAAGGAGACTACTATCTCATGACTCAAGAAGGATGCTTGCGGGTCGGTCAATCGGCTCCCGATTTCACAGCTACTGCTGTCGTTGATCAAGAGTTTAAAACCATCAAGTTGTCTGACTATCGGGGCAAGTACGTGGTTCTGTTCTTCTATCCTTTAGACTTCACCTTTGTTTGCCCGACAGAAATCACAGCCTTTAGCGATCGCTACGAGGAATTCAAAAACCTGAACACTGAGATCTTAGGCGTTTCTGTCGATAGCGAATTTTCTCACCTCGCATGGATTCAAACCGATCGCAAATCTGGTGGGGTGGGTGACCTCAACTACCCACTGGTTTCTGATATCAAGAAGGAAATCAGTACTGCTTACAACGTGCTGACTGATGCCGGAATCGCCCTGCGGGGTCTGTTTCTGATTGACAAGGATGGGGTGATTCAACACGCAACCATCAACAACCTGGCTTTTGGTCGCAGTGTGGATGAAACCCTCCGGACTCTGCAAGCCATTCAGTACGTCCAATCTCACCCAGATGAAGTGTGCCCCGCTGGTTGGAAGCCCGGTGATGCCACCATGAATCCTGATCCCGTGAAATCTAAGGACTACTTCGCTGCTGTGTAAATTGACTGTCAGTCCTAATTAAAGGCAGAAGGATGAAGGATCATCTTTCTGCCTTTTCTCATTTAGTGAAGATGTGATGAGTGGATGAGAGAGGAGAGTGTTTATCGTGTCGGCATTCTGCCGGGCTATCGCCTCTGAATGCTCAACCGTTTGAGTCAACCTGTCCAGTGATGCTGCGGCTGCATGTTCTCTTAAGCTAACCGGGGAAGTGGCAGAGATTTCGCGATCGCCTGTACGCTGTTTGGGTTGAATTTGCTAGGCTTGAAAGTAATCGCCCATCGATAAAAGTGCAGCAACATAAAGCGGTGGGTATATCCCTGACTCAAAAATTTCTTTAGAGAAGTTTACCTTTTGTTCGGTTAGCAAAACCCATTTTAATAATACACTTGAACTATTGATTTGTGAGGCTTTCGCTATGGCATATGCTCAAACGAAATCAACCCGCATTCATCAATCCGTCGTTGACCAGGCCAGACAATTTTTATCTCTCTTACCCAATAAATCCGAAACGTTTTCTCAATCCCAACCCAATTCTGCAAAGACCTCTAACTGCGCTTAAGGTAATCACTTTTCGCTAGTCCATGAAGTTGTTGGTGACGGGAGCAAGCGGATTTTTGGGCTGGAATGTTTGTCAGGTAGCTGCTCCTGATTGGGAGATTTATGGCACTACTTTTTCCCATTCCAGCCCAATTCCCGGTGTAACCTTGCTGACCGTGGATTTAAGGGATGAGCGGCAACTGCAAGAGGCGTTTCAGCAGGTGCAACCCGATGCGGTAATTCATCTAGCGGCTCAATCCAGTCCCAATGAGTGTCAGAATCACCCGGAAGTGTCTTATTTGTTAAATGTCACAGTTGCCTGCACCATCGCTAATCTATGTGCCGAGGCGGAAATTCCCCTGGCATTTACCTCAACTGATTTGGTCTTTGATGGGCTGAACGCTCCTTATCGCGAAACCGATCCGGTGTCTCCTTGCAGTATCTATGGAGAGCAAAAGGCGATTGCAGAAACCGAAATTCTCAAACGTTATCCGAAGGCCGCGATCTGTCGAATGTCGCTCATGTTTGGCGCGGCTCCTGCCCATGCCAGCAGTTTCCTTGGCCTTTTTGCTCAGGCATTGCGGGAGGAACGAGAACTGCGATTGTTTGTTGATGAATTTCGGACTCCCGTTAGCGGGACAACTGCCGCCCAAGGTTTATTCATGGCCTTAGACAAAGTTCAGGGCATGATTCATTTGGGTGGCAAAGAGCGGATTTCTCGCTATGACTTTGGCCGCCTGATGGTAGAGGAACTGGATTTACCCAACACTGGCCTGAAAGCCTGTCGTCAGCAGGATGTACCCATGCCGGCTCCCCGTCCTCCGGATGTCTCCCTGGATAGCTCCAAGGCGCTTGCCTTAGGGTATAGTCCACGATCGCTGCGATCGGAACTCGCAGAGCTAAAGGGTCAAGTATAGAGAAGTGAAGGAGTAAAGAAGTGAAAGAGTAGGAATGCCAAGGAATTACAGTTTTACCCCTGCGTCTCTTCATCCCTTTCCTCCAGATACAGTCAGTGTTCTGTTTGATTGGTGAGATCGCTCTGCTGACATTGCGTACACAGGCCAAAGAATTCCAACATGTGGTAATAAATTTTGAACTGGTAAGACTCGTTTAGTTGTATCTCCAGATCATGGACGGGACATTCATCAATCGGGATTGAATCACCACATTGCAGGCAGGTAAGATGGTGACGGTCTTCTTTCACCAGGCTATACAGGGCTTCTCCTCCAGACGTAGTGCGAGCCTGAACCACTCCTTCCAGTTTTAGGGCTTCCAGCGATCGATATACGGTCGCCAGTCCCATACCCAGATCTCGATTCCGCAACTCAATGAACAGATCTTGAGCAGAAATTGCCTGATCTAGGGTCTTTAAAACACTGACAATATGTTCCTGGTTACGGGTACGACGGGGTTTCATGGAAGAGAGATTGGGGCGGGGGAGTACTTCTGGAGGCAGGAAAGCGGTAGCATCAGTACTGGAAAACGATTGGGATGTTGGTTGTGACCCAGAAATATCAGGCTCAGATCTATGTTACCCTCCGACCTTCCGTTCTAGATCCTGCAGGAACGGCAGTGCAGGCAGGGCTAAAGCACATGGGATACGACAATGTGAATCAGGTTCGAATTGGCAAATATATTGAAGTGACGCTGGAAGCAGATAGTTCTGAGATGGCGACTCAGCAACTGGATCAGATTTGCGATCAGTTATTAGCAAACCCGGTTATTGAAAATTATCGGTTTGATCTGCAGGAGCAGCCCACTGGCTAAAATCGACAGTCAGCGTTTCGCCGAGAGCCGAGATGCGATCGCCCTGCATTAACTTTTTGCCCCGTTGAGTCTCTACCTTGCCGTTGACTTTTACTTCTCCCGATTGAATTAACAACTTGGCATGACCCCCAGTAGACACCAGTCCACTCAGTTTGAGAAATTGATCCAGCTTGATAATAGGCATATCGGCCATCGGAGTATTTTTCGACGCTTGAACATAGGTCATGAAGATACCCTTTAGTTTCAGTCTAGTGAAACCAACAGAAGCCAGGAGTATTACTCCCCTGGCTTCCTTCTGATACCAGTTTAAATGGTTCTCTAGCCACTTTAGAAAGCGGGTTTGTGGCGGATGAGATTGAGGAACTCTTCGCGGGTCTTTTGATCCTCCTGGAAGCAGCCCACCATGGCACTGGTCACCGTCCAGGAACCGGGCTTCTGGACGCCCCGCATCACCATGCACATGTGAGAGGCTTCCATCACAACAGCTACACCCTGCGGTTCCAGGATTGATTGGATGGCTTCAGCCACTTGCCGGGTCAGACGCTCTTGCACCTGCAAACGACGGGCATACATTTCCACAATGCGGGCCAGCTTACTCAATCCCACAACTTTTTGGTTGGGAATATAAGCGACGTGAATTTTCCCCATGAACGGCAGCATGTGGTGTTCACACAGGCTGAAGACATCAATGTCGCGCACTAGCACCATTTCGTTGTGCCCTTCATCAAAGATGGCTCCGTTGACAATCTCTTCCAGAGATTGATAATAGCCGTTGGTTAAGAAGCGCATGGCATCTGCTACTCGTTTGGGAGTTTTTAACAGCCCTTCCCGTTCGGGATCTTCGCCAACCCCTAGGAGAATGTTTCTGACTGCCGCTTCCATTTGATCCTGTTGTTCATCAGAAGGTTTGCGGAGTTGGGGTTCCAGGGTTCCATGCAGAGTGTTGCGATCGGGGCGCGGTTGCAGAGCCTTGGCATTTTCGTTAGCCGACCGCTTGGAACCGTTGTTAGCACCGTTTGAAGTTGCAATAGTCATAGTGAATCGAGATTAGATGAGATAGGGGTGGACAAAATCAACACAGACGCATGACCACGCTCGCAGTCCACTATATGAACCCGCGAGCGTGAGCCAAACCTTAGAACGTGCCAGCATTGGGCATCAGAATTAAATCCTCAATCACCGCCTGTTCTGGCAGGAGGGCGGCCTGTAGGATAAATTGAGCAACCACTTCCGGAGTCAACATTTGGGAGCGATCAAAATCAGCATTGACCGTTTCGGTATCCCAGATGGATGTATTGACTGAACCGGGAGAAATGCTAGTCACCCGAATTCCGTGCGCTCGCTCTTCAGCCGCCAGTGTTTTAGAGAGAGCTGCCAGACCAAATTTACTGACACAGTAAGCGCCCCAACCGGGAAACGTTTGATGGGCCGCGATCGAGGTGACATTGATGATCGTTCCTTGGCGACGCTGACGCATACTGGGTAGTACACCTTGAATACACTGAAAAACGCTGGTTAGATTCAAATCAATCACCCGCTGCCAGTCTGTCAGGGAGGTATCGAACAAGTCTTTGGTGTAACCCATTCCCGCGTTATTGACCAGAATGTTGATAAAACCAGAGTTTTCGACGATCTGGGTAATCGCTTCCCTGACCCGATGGACTTCAGATAAATCCATCGGATAAACCTGAACCTTGACCCCGTAAGCCGCTGCCGTATCCGCAACAGCCTCCAGCTGGGGTTGATTTCTACTGACCAGAGCTAGATCAATTCCTTGTTGGGCAAAAGCGATCGCAGTGGATTTGCCAATTCCACTACTTGCGCCTGTCACCAAAGCTCTACGTTCGAGTTGAGCTGTCATGAAACCTGAAGATCCTCATCGATCAATAAGACAGACGTTTTGTTACAAACAGTAATAGTTTCTCAGCTTTAAGCTAGAGTAGCAGGCAAGGGTTGGCCGCATATTAACGGAAGATTAAACCTGGAAGGATATCATCAACAATCGCTCAGCTCGACAGCAGTAACTTTCGATTGACACGTGAGTAGACTGAAGAAGTGAGTGAGATAGTTGATGATAATCAGATACTAAATTGTTAACTAATGTAACCAAAGCGATTATATCACTCAGAATTGCTAGTTGTAGAGAAATTTGACAGAAACTGATGCGAGGCAAATCGCTTGCTCGGAGGTTTAGTTACAAGTGAGTAGATATGGCTCCTTCGGCGAACATGCCCATCGCCCGGAACTTTTGATAGCGCAAATCTTGCCGTTGTTGGCTGGTGAGGCGGCTGACTTCTTCCAGATGTTTAGCTAGGGCCGCTTTCAAGATTTCCGTTGCCTTGAGCGGATCGGCATGGGCACCCCCGATCGGCTCCGGTAAAATTTCGTCAATCAGTCCCAGATTCTTTAAATCCGTTGCCGTAATCTTAAGCGCTTCAGCGGCCTGGGGTGCTTTTGCCGCATCTCGCCAGAGGATGGCCGCACAGGCTTCTGGGGGAGCCACGCTGTATACCGCATGTTCAAACATCAGCAGGCGATCGCCCACCCCAATCCCTAACGCACCCCCAGAGCCGCCTTCCCCAATCACGGTACAGATAATCGGCACCTCAAAGCGAAACATTTCTCTCAGGTTGAAGGCGATCGCTTCACCCTGACCAAATTGTTCGGCTTCTAATCCCGGCCATGCCGCAGGGGTATCAATAAAAGTGAGGATCGGCATCCCAAAGCGATCGGCGTGTTCCATCAACCGAATGGCCTTGCGATAGCCACCGGGAGAGGCCATGCCAAAATTGCGGGTAATATTGTCTTTGGTATCGCGACCTTTTTGGTGGCCCAGCATCACCACTGGACGACCAGCAAACCGGGCCACTCCCCCCACCATTGCTGGATCATCAAAGCCGCCGCGATCACCGTGTAATTCCAACCATTCATCGCTGATGGCTTGAATATAGTCCAGCGTACTAGGACGACGGGGATGACGGGCCACCTGCAGTCGCTGTAATGGCGATAGCCCACTGAAAATTTCCTGACGCAACTGCTCGGCTTTCAACTCTAACTCACGGATTTGCTCCGACACATCGACATCGTTTTCCTCCGCAAGCTCACAAATCTGTACAATTCTAGCCTCTAACTCCGCTAAAGGCTTCTCAAAGTCCAGCAGAATCGGTTTACGTTCGGTCGTGGCCATAGCTCAAAGTGTGAAGTAGGGGGTGGAAACAGGACGACAACCATTGCATCACACTAACAGGGGTCTAAATCCATGTTTGAGCGAGACACGTCCGATTTCATCCATTTTCTCCACTGTAATGCGATTGCGTCCCCAGGAGAAGTTGGTGTACCAGCGTTCAAACTCCAGCAGCATGGATTCAGCAAAGCAGGCAAACAAATGGCGGGCAGGGCTGTCCATGTTGACAATGCTCATGATCTTCCACTCAATGTCCAGGGAGTGCTCCACAATGCCACCTTTGAGCACATGCACTCCCGATCGCTGAATTTGCGTGGACAAATTTTTGGGATAGCCGCCATCGATTAAGAGGCAGGTCGGCTTGAGAATCAGCGGATCGATTTCCATACCTTTGGGCATACTGGCCACCCAAACCACGATATCCGCCTGCGGTAGAGCTTCATTCAAATCCATGATTTTGCCCCGTCCCAGTTCAGCCTGGAGATCCTGTAAGCGCTCCTGGTTACGGGCAATTAATAACAGGTCAGCCACATCCGTGCGGGAATTGAGCCAGCGACAGACAGCACTGCCAATATCTCCGGTTGCTCCACAAACTGCTACAGTCGCTTTAGACAGTTCAATATTTAACCTGGGAGCGGCTTGCTCCACCTGTTTGCAAATAATGTAAGCCGTGTGAGTATTGCCCGTGGTGAACCGTTCAAACTCCAGCTTGACGTTACGAATTTGCTGAATTTGTTGCAGGTTAAAATTCTCAAAAATAATGGAAGAAAATCCTCCCAGAGCCGTAATATTAATTCCGTGTTTTTGGGCGTGGGCCATCGCGTTCACGACTTTGCGGGTAGCGGCCTTAATTCGTCGGGTAGCTAACATTTCTGGCAAAAAGCAGGATTCTACATATTTTCCCTGGATCTTTTGCCCCGTGACGCTGGTGACGGTAATATCGTCCACAATTTGCGGTGGAGCGCTACACCAAAAATCCAATCCCTGGTCGGCGTACTCCGGGTAGCCTAATTCTTTTGCAGCGGATTGTGCATGTTCCAGACTGGTAAGATGACCGATAAGACCAAACATTGATTGTGTTGAAAGCTATTGAGTTAAGAGTAAAACTGAGGAATTAAACTGTGTTCAAGTCCAGAACCTTGGGTGTTGAACTTGGCTAATCAGGACGGTAATAGACAAGACGTACTGAACTTATGCGCTCTGCAATATCATGCCTATCTATAGGTAGTCCCTTGGAGTGTCACCGAACGACTTAGGGGAGAGGACTTAACTCCATCTCCCCCAACAACTTTAGATCTAGGCTGCTGCCAGACCCATCGCGGAGAGCCGCATCACATCCCGGTTGCTAAAACCGATATTGCTGAGGGCTTCACCATACTGGATCATGAAGTCCTCTACCAGAGCTTCCTTCTCCATCCCCAGAATCCGGGCATCGGCTTCCACCTGATTCAGCATTTGCCAGACGATCGGCAGATTTTGCCGATTGGCCGCTTCTAATTCAGCTTTGGACGCTTCAAAATTAGCCTTCAGCCATGCTTCGCCAAAGTTGAGATGGCTGTACTCATCTTTCACCACGCCTTCGGTGATCTTCCGCGCAAAGTCGTCAGCCACGGGGATGTAAATGTTGTAGGCGGCGATCGCAAAGCATTCAATGATCAGCGCCTGAATCAGCAGGCAGGTGACAATCTTGCCCTCGGCAGCGGCAGTTTGAAAATTCTGGTGCAGTTGGGAGAAGAATTGGCGAGCAAACTCCAGATCCGGAGTAACTTGCAAGTTTCGTCCGCAAGCTTCAAAGCCCTTCTTGTGGCGATTTTCCATCTTCGCCAGGCTAACCAGTTGATCCTTATTATCCGGGAGTAAGTCTGCTAGCCTCACGTAGTTCTCATGGGCTTTTTGTTCGCCTTCAATGACAATGGCATTGATCCGGCTGTAAGCGTCTCGATAGACTTCGCTATGAAAATCGATTGCTGCACTAGCCTCAAACTGCGGCATAAAACTCATCTCTCCTCAAGAATGCAGCCGATCGGGAATCGGCATTAGAACAGACAGGACTGGAAAGGGAAAAGTAACAGATAACTTTACATATCCACTTGTATCACTTTACCGCTTTCCTGCGGGAAATCGATGGAGATTACCAGATTTCGCGATTGTTCTCGTAATTTTCTCAAAAAGCTGCTATGGCCAACCTTTTCTGTTCCTTAGGAGGGTAAAGCCAGATGGCTGAGCGATCGCCGAAAAATCCGGCCTGCCGGAATCTATGCAGCCTGCTGCTGCCAACATTGGTTTTAAAAATAGTTAAGATAAGTTTTAGTGATGATTACTCACGGCCCTGCTGGAAGCCTATGGCTCACTGGTCGATTCCGAAGTCGCGGTTGTGGGGATACTCTCTGCCACCTTTCTGGCATCGATCGCTTCCAGAACAGCCACTTCCGCCTCCTCTGCTGCCGCTGCCGCAAACAAAATGGCTGCTAGAGCATACTCTTCTGCTTTATCAGCGTGTTTCAAGAGTTTCTCCCGTTCCCGCTTTTCTTTCCACTCTGCCAGTTCGGCTTCAACTTCTGCCTTCCTGGACTCTAATCGCTGTGCCAGGGTGTCTTTAGCGGCAACAAGCTCTGCTTTCTTGGACTCCAGTTTGGATTTAGCCTCTGCCAACTTTGTCTTGATAGTTTCTTCTGCATCTTTTGATGCACTACTGAGCTTGTCCTTGACCTGTTGCAAGTGAGCTTCGATGTCATTCAAGCGCACTCGCAAATCTTCACAGAACTTATCAATTTTCTCGCTCATGAGGGTCTCCTATTGAGAGGACAGAATGAATTCTTCCAGTCACAAGTTCTAAGATAATGCAGAAAGGGTTCTACCGTTTGCCCTTTGCCTTGGGCGGGGGACAACCCACCACATCTGCCCCTGCAGACGAGGTGGTCAGGCCATCAATCGAGCAGTAAAACTAGAAGGATTGCCTCACCCGTGCTAAGTTGGCCAGCTACCAGAATCTGGAAACAGAACCGTTCCCTGGATGGGCGCATTAGTCGGCAGGGCAGGCTGATCGGAAGGGTTGAGGGGATATTTCTTGCCATCAAACTTGAGGGCAACGGTTTTAGCAGGCATGCCACCACCGCAGTTTAACTATTGAGGGGTT
>NZ_JBRAGO010000049.1:0-33296 GCF_052746595.1 Leptodesmis sp. | reverse complement strand
ATGCTTCGCATACAGCGCGGGACTTATAGCTCCCCGAACCCCTCAATAGTTAAAGAACGTTCTTTATCCTGGGATGTATTCTTGCCTACTTTTTCCATCAACTGCCTCACCCGGTTAGCTAGTTGAGTTGCACTATCGGGGACGGCAAGACTGGCGGCTTTCTCAGCCATGACTTGCAGGGTTTCGGGATGGGCGGCGGTGCCCAGTCGATCAAGCACCGCCGATCGCAAAATGTCTGCCGTTAATTCGGATTGTCGGAACATTAAGGCGGCTCCTGCCTTGGCAAAGACAGCGGCGTTATAGGCTTGATGGTCATCAGCGGCAAATGGGTAAGGAATCAAAATCGACGGGGTATGGGTAATCGCCAGTTCCGTTAACGTGCCTGCCCCCGATCGCCCAATTACCAGATCGGCTCGATGAAACAACCCCGCCATGTTGCTGTAGAACGGCAGCGGCAAGTAATGAGGATGTTGAAAACTCTTGGCATCTGGGTCATTGTCTCCCGTCTGATGCACAATCCAGATCCCAGCCTCCAACCAGGAGGGGGCACACTCCCGTACCAGTTGATTAATCGCCACGGCTCCCTGACTGCCACCCACGATCGCCAGTAGAGGTACTCCCTCCGGAATGGGCAAATCGGATAGCGGGGGTGGGGGATTTTGCTGAAATTGCTCGCGGGCGGGTGTGCCTACCACCGTTGTTTGTGCCTTGGGTAAGTACTGGGCGGCTTCGGGAAAACCGATCGCCACTTCTGTACACCAGGGACTCAGCAAACGGGTGACTTTTCCGGGTAAGGCATTTGATTCATGCAGCATCACGGGCAAACCCAAAGACCGGGCCGCAATCACCGCTGGTGCTGCGATATAGCCTCCCGTCGTAAACACGCCCTGAAACTGGCCCTGGTGGAGTAACCGTCGCACCTGCCCGATCGCCCCAATCAGCTTCAGCAACACCGGAACCATCCGTAAACCCCGTTTCTGAAAGCCTTCTACGGCAACAGTATGGAGGGGGTAGCGCTCTGGCACCAACTGGGTTTCTAAACGATTCGGCACGCCTAGCCATTCAATTTGGTAATCTGGAAGCTGTTCGGCAACGGCGATCGCGGGAAATAAATGGCCGCCTGTGCCGCTGGCCGCGATTAACAAGCGTTTGGCTGGCTGCTTGGTTTCAGTACTCACAGTAGTCCCATCCTGGAAGCTTCGTCCTTAACTTAAGATAATAATCTGGTTGTTTTACAGGAACCTTCAGTACGCTAGTGCTTACGATTAGGCACCGACTTAATCTTCTCAAACTCATCCACTCCATAATCCCCTAATTTGTATGCGTGATTTCTTCAATTCCCTGTCTGTCTCTCAGGCCCCTGCTGATCATCCAACGGCTATGGTACGTAGGGCTGCTGGCAGGCGATCGCGGGGGTGGTGCATGGCTGTTGCTCTAGTAGCTTCCGTCACCAGTGTCCTGATCAGCACTCATGTTCGAGCACAAAAGCCGGCTACTACTGCCCCCGCTCAAGTGACCAATTTGCTGACTCAAATGGATACCGCAGCCAATAACCGGAATGTTCAGGATGTGGTAGGGCTATTTGCGGACAACTTTACCCATTCCGATGGGCTAACCCGCCAGACGTTAAAAGAGGCATTAAACAACCTCTGGAAGCGCTATCCCAATTTGAAGTACCGCACGGAGCTAAAATCCTGGAAGCCCGCAGGTAGGGGAGTTCAGGCTGATACCATCACTTACATTACGGGAACTCAAACCGACGGCGATCGGGAATTCAAGCTCAATTCGACCCTGGAAGCCAGCCAGGTGATTGAGAATCAGAAAATTGTGCGGCAGGATATTCTCAATGAGCGGAGTCAGATTACCAGCGGCACCAATCCTCCAGAGTTAAAAATCAATCTGCCGGAGCAAGTGCGGGCAGGCCAGGAATTTACCTTCGATGCGATCGTCCAGGAACCCCTGGGCGATGATTTGCTGGTAGGAGCGGCTTTAGAAGAACCTGTTAAACCAGAAGGCTATCTGAATGTCACTACTGCGAACCTAGAAGCCCTGCCTGCGGGTGGCATTTTTAAGGTCGGCAAAGCTCCTCAAAATACTGCCAATCAGTGGTTATCGGCGGTTGTTGTGCGTCACGATGGAATTACGATGGTTACTCAGCGATTAAAAATTATCGGCACCCGGTAGGGATGAATTAGAGGCGTTCTGGCAGAACGTCTTTCCGAATACCAACTATTATTTTCTGGTAAAGAACAACCGGGATCAGCGGCTAGCTTCTAGCACTTGCCGCGATCGCCGGATCTGGTCTGCACTGAAACCAGCTTGATTCAGATAGGTCAGAAATTCTGGATCCTGATACCGCGAATCGATGGCGATCGCTTGCCGGTAAGCCGCTTTTGCCTGGTCTATGGCTTGATTTCCCCAGTGGGCGATCGCTAAAGCCACCAACGGATGAGGATTGGTCGGTTCCAGCTTAGCCGCCTCTTTTGCCGTAGCAATCGCCCAATCATATTGCTGAATTCGTTCAAAAGCCAGACTCAAGTTATAGTAAGCAATCTCATTATCTGGCTTCAGGATCGCGGCCCAACCATGAGTGACGATCGCAGCATCTAATTTGCCACTGACTAAGTAGACAATTCCCAACGCATTTAATGTTGGTACATCAAACGGATTCAGCCGTAAGCTTTCCAGCAGTGTTTTCATCGCTTCACTTTGCTGGCCTGCCTTATGTTCTGTCCAGCCTAACAACACCCGACCGGATAAATTTTGCGGATCCAGTTCTACGGATTTCTTTAAAGCCGCGATCGCCTCCGGATATCGTTCCTGTTCCCGCAAACTTAACCCTAACTGCCGATACTCACTCGCTGACTGGGCAAATCCTCCCTGCACTGATAACAATAAAGTAACCAGCGTTATTCCAATGACTCCACCTCGATGCATACCAATATCTTTGCCGCCTACTTCAAATTCATTTGCAATATCATTGAGCTTCCAGCATTTGCTCAACCGTTAATTCAATGATGATTTCCTCCTATTTCTGACACCTGGGACAAAAATGGGCCGATCGCCCTGCCAGCTTTAATCGCGCAATCACAGTACCACAGGTGCGACAGGGTTGCCCATCGCGAGCGTAAACCCAGGCTCTCCCACCATAATTACCGTTCACCCCCTCCACATTACGAAAGGTACTGAAGGTCGTGCCTTTGGCCTCAATACTGTCCAGCAAGACCTGCACAATATTGGCATGCAGTTGCTTCACCTGATTGTGGCTCAGGCGAGTACACAGCTTTTCCGGGCGAATTCCGCTCAAGAACAATGCTTCGTCTGCATAAATATTGCCAATTCCCGCAACGATCGCCTGATCCAACAACGCACTTTTAATCGGGCGATGGCGATGATGCAACTGTTCATACAAATAAGAGACAGAAAACTCCTCTGAAAACGGTTCTGGCCCCAGTGCTTGCAACCCGGTCATAATGGCTTCTGGAGCCATTCCTGGCGGTACCCACCACATTTGCCCAAAGGTGCGCTGATCCACAAAGCGCAATTCATGGCCACTGGCAAAAAAGAGCCGCACGCGAGTATGTTTCGGCAGCGGTTCTGCTGAATTAACCCACAGCAACTGTCCAGTCATTCGTAAGTGAACGCCCAGGAATCCCGCGAGATGCGGATTAGAGATTGGAGATTGGGGATTGGGAAGGGACATGGCTCCTGGCTCGTAGCCATTTTGGATGTTGGATTTTGGATGTTGGATTGATGGGTTGTTGTGTGGCTCGTGGCTCCTGGCTTGTGCCCCTTCCCTATCTTCCTTACCTGCCTTATCTTCTCTACCCGCCTCACTGTCTCGAACCAATTCAGCCAACAAATACTTGCCCCGTCGCTGCCACTGGACAATTTTGGTTCCTTGTAGTCCCGCTAAAAAATTAACTGCGGAAGAGGGATCAGCCAGGGTGCGATCGAGCAGCACATCACCCCCCTGAATGGTTTGGTTCAGGGTAACCAGGTTCAGTCCTCGACGGACGGTTTCAACTTCGGGGAGTTCAGGCACAGGAGCGATCGTCAGTAAATTCTGTAGCTTTTAGTCTATCGAAATCTGGCTTAATCCCTCGGCTAGTTGCTCCAAGTGACTGAGTTCATGGGTAGCCATCACCGTAATCCGTAGCCGACTGGTGGGTACAGTGGGCGGACGCACGGTAGACACAAAGATCCCGGCCTTTTGTAAGGCCTGACCGATCGATAAAACAGTGTGGGGAGAATCGACTTGCAGACACAGAATGGGGGAGTGAGAGGGGAGGAGTGTGGGAGTAGGAGAGGGGAGGGGCATGGGGGAGTGGGGGGATGGAATCATGGGTGGTAGAGACGTTTCGGTGGAACGGCCCGTTAGAACGTTTCCAGCAGTGGGAAAGTGTTGGGTGAGGAGGGTGAAGAGGTGGTGGACGTTTCGCCAGAGTTGGGTGCGGCGTTGGGGTTCCTGATGGATAATGCGAATGGCTTCCAGGGCGGCGGCGGTATCAGCGGGAGAAAGCCCTGTGGTGTAAATCCAACTGGCGGCCCGATTGCGGAGAAAGTCAATCAGGGCGGCAGAGCCAGCAACATAGCCTCCTAGACTGCCAAGGGTTTTACTGAGTGTACCCATTTGTATAAGGGGCCGTCCGGTGCAACCAAAATGTTCCACGCTGCCGGATCCGGTAGACCCCAGAACTCCGGTCGCATGAGCTTCGTCCACCAGCAACATAGAGTTAAATTGTTCAGCCAGATCCAGAAGTGCTGGCAAGGGGCAAAGGTCGCCATCCATGCTGAAGATACTGTCGGTCAGGATCAGGCAGCGTCGGTACTGGGGACGGTGTTGGTTCAGAAGATGGTGAACTTGCTCCAGATTGCAGTGGGCGTAGTTCAATACAGTGGCTCCACTGAGGATGGCTCCGTTTTTCAGGCTGGAATGGTTGTATTGATCGGCGAGGATTAAATCCCGTTTGCCAACCAGAGCACTGATAGTTCCCAGATTGGCGAGATAGCCAGAACTAAAGACGATCGCATCCTCGGTTTGTTTCCAGGAGGCGATCGCCTGCTCCAGTTCTCGATGCAGATCCCGATGACCGCTAATTAAGCGCGAGCCAGTACTACCTGTGCCATATTCTTGAGTTGCCGCGATCGCCGCCTGGATCAAGCGATCGTCCCCAGCTAACCCCAAGTAATCATTGCTGGCAAAGTTGAGGACAGGCTGACCATTCAGCAAGACTATAGGGCCGGGACGGTAGGCGATCGCCTTCACCGAGCGATACCAGTTCGCCCGGTGAATGGTTTCTAAGGCTAGCTCTAGCCAACTGTAGGGATCACTCACTTAACTCAGGCAATCCCCACCAGTTTGGCTGAAGTTTCCCACATTCGCTCTGCTTTTTCGTCATCGCGAGCTTGCTTGGAAACCCGTTGCACGAAGGCTTTGCGGCCTTTCTTCTGACGATTACCCCAACTCCAGTAGGCTCCCGACTGCTTAAACTCCGGATCGGCGACGACGGCTGCTACCCGTTCCCCAGCAAGTTCCTGGGAGACATAGCCGCCCGTAATGTACTTCTGGAAGAGCGGGAATAATTTTTGGAACAAGGGATAGTGGTTGCGGAACAAGGGGGTATCTGCTACACAGCCCGGATACAGAGAGCTAAAGATAATTCCGGTGGAATCGTGATAGCGCTTGTGCAACTCCAGCATCGTCAGCACATTGCATACTTTGCTGTCTTTGTAGGCTTTCACTGGTTCAAACTTCTTGCCATCTACCATCGTCACTGGATCTTTGAAACCAGCCTCAAAGCCCTCAAAGTTGCCGACATCTGGGCGCGGATAGACTTTACCACCAGGTTCATCGGGGTTGTGGGTCACAGTTCCCAAAATCACCACTCGTTTATCGGGTTCGGGATTTTTCTTCAGGTCATCTAGCAGCAGGTTGCAGAGCAGGAAGTGACCTAGATGATTGGTGGTCATCGTCAGTTCATAGCCTTCAGGACTGCGCAGCGGTTCTTTCAGCAGTGGCATATAGATGGCTGCATTACAAACTAGTGCGTCCAGAGGCCGACCGCTGGCCTGAAATTCCCTGGCAAACTTGCGAACACTGTCTAGCGATCCCAGATCAATATGCATGATGCTGTAGCTGCCTTGGGGAAGACCAACAGATTGAGCGGCTTCTCCAGCTTTTCCAACATTGCGGCAAGCCATTACCACAAACCATCCCCGATCAATCAGCGCTTTTGTCGTGTATAATCCGACTCCTGACGATGCGCCTGTAACAATTGCTGTTCGCTTCCGATCTTGTGCCATTTTTCCCACAATTCATTAATGACTGTTTCCTATTTCACAAGATCTTACACTTCTCTGTAACCCTGATTGGCTGGGTTCTCAGGCAGAAATTTCATGTAGTTTCATGTAGCTGAGGAGCCAGTTTGCGATCGTGGCACGGCGAGTTTTTCGAGGCACTAATTCACCGACTGTGTAGCCCTTGAACCCCAATTGCTCCTTCAACAGTTGCTTATGTTCGACGGGAATCGATCGCGTCAATTTCACAGTAGCCGGACGACTTTCGATAAATTTAGGTGGTTCAGGATACTCCTGTTGCCACTCTGGGGCGACTTCGGAACTATCCCACTGGCCGGAAGCCGGATCGAGCCGATAGCCCAAACAGTGCCACACTAATTGATGGGCTGTATCATCGGAAATTTCGTCGTTGATGATTCCCCAAAGGGTTGCTGTTGTTAATTCGGGTAAGTCTGACATTGGCCCTGATTCCTGCCTATCACATATCTTGATTTCCAACCACTGAGCATACAATCTCACTGTTCGCGGAATGAACAGCAGCAAAGATTAAATCGGCAATTGGTCAAAGTTGCATCCAGCCTGGAAGCTAGACCCAGTAGCTGGGCGACGGCAATGATTCAAGAATAGTGCGAGAGTATAGCTGCCTGCTAAATTCTATGGAAGAAGATGAGCGCGGCCAGACCAGAGGCGATGCCAATAATGGGCAGATCCACTTCGGGTTGCCAGATGGATAACCGGGCATAGCAGATCGCCTGAAAGGGATACAGGAACCAGGCCATTGCAGCAATGCCTACAATTACCCCATAATCGCCTCCCAGATAGTAGCCCACAAACATAGTGGTAAACTGTAGGACTACCTGAATGGCCATCAAACCAGTCAGGATAGCGGTTTTACCTTGAGCTAATAAAACATTGGTATAGGTAGAGCCAGGGGTGGCAACCAGTGAACCTAGAGCCAAAATTTGCAGCATCCAGCCTGCATCGGCATACCGCTTGTCATACATGATATGGATCAGCGGTTCTCCAAAGAAAACGAAGAAGAGGGCCACAGTCAGAGTTAACCAATTCAGTACTAACCGAGATTTTCTGAGGACTGGGTAGAGTCGTTCGGGACGATCGCGAACCAGTTCTGAATAGGAGGGAAATAGAACTTTGCTTCCTAGCATACCGACAATATCGCCAGTCAACCGGGCGAGGTTTTGGGCGAAGGAGAATACCCCCATAAACGCCACACCCATCAACCGGGGAACAACCAGATTACTGCCCTGGATCGCAAAAAAGGTTAGCAGGGTTGTAAAAAAGATCCACCGTCCAAACTGAGCTAGTTCTGCTAATGATTCTTTATTCCACTCAAAATGATTTTTTTCTCCCTTCAAATAGGTATGGCTCAGGACGAGCTTCATGGCCGAAGCAAACAAGGTACCAACCACCAGTGACCAAACAGCTAAATCTCGAGGAGCATTGGCTAACTTAGCCAAAAACGCGCACCCAATCATGATCAAAATGGAAAGGATTTGCGTGCTCAGTTCGACGATCGTCAAACGACGCAGATCCAAATGACGATTGGCAGTGGCCCATTTGGTCGACACAAAGCCGGACATGATGGTTGTCAGACCGGCAACGGGTAAGAGCCAATGCAGGATAGGTTCTTTATAAAAGATAGAAACGGGCCATGCGATTAAACAGGCACACAACCAGAGAATAATGCCCCGTGCCCCATTCATTGTCCAGGCGGTGTTCAAAAACTTGGGATCATCTCCCCGCTTACTTTGGATAATGTTAGGAAACACCCCGAAGTCAGACAGCATTTCTAATCCAGCCAGAAAGGTGTAAACCAGGGCCATCAAACCAAAGGCTTCTGGAAAGAGCAAGCGACTGATAATGAGGTTGCTGGCTAGGCGAATGATCTGGCTGGCTCCATGACCACCAATTGTCCAAATCGATCCACGAATCACCCGTTTGAACAGCGATTGGGATGTTTTTCCAGGGACTTCGCCTGGTACTTTTTCCATTGAACTTTCAGTCATCAATCGCTCCTAACATTTCAGGACATTCTTATGTCTGGATTACTTTATAAAGATGGAACAGGAGTTTCGTAGGAAGTTGGCTCACAGAAACAACCCATTTGCTATCAAAAAATCGGATGCCAGGGCTAAAACAACCCTGGTTCAGCCGATGCTTCATTAGGTTGCCCATTTTTATCAGGCTTACACCTTCCCCTGGTAGGAGTCAGGATGAACTAAACCTTGTCCAAGTCCAGAACCGGAGTTTCTCTGATCGGAAAACGACCGTTCTCTGGCTGGGATTGGTTTACTTCAGCAGTATCCAATTGTTATGTCGGCCAATTAGCGGATGAGCATGACTTGTCTCATCCCAGTATCACTTATCCGAGTCACTTAACATTTTGGGTTCTGCGATTTTCCTCAAACTTTCACAATTACCTTAAATAGGCGGTTGACATGAGCAAGAATGCTCAACCTGGCCTACAACTTTGACCAAAGATTGGTATGATTGAAGGCTAATTATTTTATTTTCGTAAAATAAACAGTCCAAATTGAATTAATGAGGCAGGATCTCCTACCTCCCGGATTTCCATCTAGTGTGTGACAGAATCTGGGGCGATTTAAACCAAATTAGCGATCACTTGATCCACCAGTTCAGAAAACTTCTCCCGATCAGCAACGGGTATTCCCTGCATCGCATGTTCCCGAATTTCGACCGCGATCGGTGGAAGGACATCTTTGAGTTGTTTGCCTTCTTCAGTGAGCCAGATTCGCCAAACTCGGCGATCGTGCTGATCCCGCTCTCTCCGGATGAGTCCGCGTTCTTCCATCCGATCTAGAACCCCTGTCATCGTACCGCCAACCTGTTGCAGTTTCTCGCCGATCCCAGAAGTTGGCAATCCATCTTCTTCCCACAGGCAACACAAGACAACCCAGTGGAAAGCCGTCAGACCAAACGGCTCCAACCGTTCCTGAAACTTCCGACCGAGAAGTTGGGATAGCAGCTTAATCCGGTATCCCAATCCATAAGGCGCGAGAATTGCCTGCCATCCCTGGGTTGTTGTTTGCTCAAGAGACTGGGAAGCCATGGGGTTAAGCCTCACTTATTTAGCATGCTTACTATTCTCAGCTTACTGTTTACAATCCCTTTTGGGCAAGGAAAGTTTTTATCCTAACAAAAAACGTGGTGGAGTCAGCCAGAAGAGTTGGCTGTGCCCAACCGGAGAGCCAGTTTTCGGTAACAGTAATCCCATGACTCCAGCCTTTTTCAGTGCGATCGCGCCTTTGGCCTCGCCCCAAATGAGTGTTTCAGCCCAGGTACTCAGACCGGGTTCATGACCCACCAGAGCCAGACACCCCGTCTTTCCCGGTTTCCAGGAGGAAAACCACCCCACCCAATCCTCAATCCTTCCGTTAGGGGCTAGAGGGCTGAATTCCTCCAACTGTTGCCCCAGACCCACATCCATCAAGATTTCTGCCGTCTGTCTGGCTCGTACCAGAGGACTGGTTAATATCAGGTCAAACTTCAGGCTTAGGTCAGCCAGACGATGAGCCACCTGCCGGGTTTTTTGTTGACCTGCTTCCGTCAAAGGCCGTTCATTGTCATTAGCGTAGGAGCCGTGCTCTCCAGCAAGACCATGCCGGACGAGGTAAAGAGTGGTTTCAGTAGCCATAATGCTTGTCAGAAGTGTTGAGGTTTAAGTGTTGAGGTTTAGTTTTAAGAGGATGTTTTAAAAGCCTGCCTCTTGGTCATCCTGGCAACTACAGTCACGGTTATACCGAGAAAACCTGCCGACCCAGGTTCTTGAAAACCTTGATGGTATTGAGTCTGCGTCGGCAGACTGAATGAGTGTAGTCGCGGTTTTAACCGCCAGATAATTTTCAAATGCCCTCTAAGGCAGAACTACAATTTAGAACTCAACCCTCAAAACTTAAAACTTATCGGTTAGCTCATGCCATTGTGGTAATGCTGATCCGGATTAATCAGGCGTAGCAGTTTTTGTTTGACCTGGGCATCGAAGACACTCCATTTCATTTTGGAATATTCGGCGCTTTCGGTGAACCCAGAGAGGAAACCGAGAGGGATTTCAAAACCGCCTGCCTGCGATCGCCCACCGCCAAAGAAGCGACCGTGAGTATCCTGACCGAAGGCTTCTTTCAGGAATTCGTCCGGATCCAGGGTGATTTTATTAGTTCGCAGGGAGCCGATCACCAGTTCAATGTCGTCGTCTTCATCCTGGACAATGCCATAGACCACAGCCGTATGAACGTTTTCTTCGGTGACTAGAAAATCTGCAGCTTGGGGAATGGCATCCCGATCGTCGTAGCGTAGATAACCCACTCCCGCGATCGAGAAGTTGTTCTTTACGATCCGGTTTTTCAGCGATCGTTCAATCACATCCATTACCTGCTTGGAGCGGGAGGATTGCAAGACCGCGTTCAGTAACTGACCATCATAAAACCGACTCAGGTAAGCGGCAGCGAGAAAATCTTCTTCCTGGGCTTGCCGCAGGGCATTGGTGTCCGATCGCAAGCCGTGCATTAACGCGGTTGCACACTTCACATGCTCACTGGAATTGGAATCAAGCTTTAAGAGGCCAGCTTGCAGGTATTGCGTCAGGATCGTTGCTGTGGCCCGTGTATATGGACGGATATCAACAAACTCCGATTTGACGTCACCTTGCATACTGTGGTGATCAATCATGACCACGGTAGGAATGCCAGATTCTTGCAAGGAGGGCATCAGTTGGCTGGTAGTTCCTTGATTGTCAATCAGGGCACATCCCTGATAAACCGTTAAATCGCGGGTTCTGAGGGTTGGCAGTGGCCACCGCTGTACGGGAAGGCTGGTTAATTTTACCAGCGCAATGTTTTCCTGATGGCTGAGGGTTCCGCCATAGACCATCTCACATTGAATATCAAAGTTTTGCGCGATCAGTTTATACGTCCAGGCCGAAGACAGCGCATCGGGATCGGGGAAGTCTTGCAGGACGATGATCTGTCGTTCGCCGCGATGCCGTTCCAGAGTTTGCCGGAATGCTTCTATTTTCTGACTCTGTTCACGGGAGCGGGGGATATCGTAAGCGAATGGATGACTAACATAGGGGCTAGCATCGATCGTTGTCCTAGGTAAGGCTTCAGTGGCTTCCGATTGCAGAACGGAGTGGGGATCAGGCTCAGCTTGCACGTCATCGTCTGCTACGGCCAGTGCGCTGTTATGGGAGGGAACTTTACGGGAAGTTGATGAATCAGATGGCATAGAGCTAGGAAAAATAAATGATGCGAATGATGGGAGAGGAATACAGCCACTTATCCCGGTGGATAGGTCATGGTAGACGTTGAACGTTGATCACACATCTCAGATCTTCGCAAAAAAACCAGTAAACGTCATAACCCCAAGGAAGCAATCTCTCAAGTAGAGAGGTGGACAGGAGGATAAGGCTGTGTCAGACAGGCAGGGAAACTGTCCGGGACGGAATCATCCACTTAAAAACCCTCCAGGAATCACCATAGAGGGTCACATACCGATAACATATTTACGCCATTCCTGATTCAAGCCATTTTTAACGTGCTTGGTGACTTCAAAGTAAAGTCCGCTATAGGGTTTGCGAGGCGGAATTTGCAAAAGCATCCCAGCTTCCTTGGGAGTCCGATTGCCTTTCTTGACGTTACACCGCACACAGGCTGTGACAATGTTCTCCCAGGTATCTCCGCCACCCCGCGATCGGGGAATCACATGATCAAGGGTTAAATCCTCTCCAGTATAGTTACAGTACTGGCAGGCATGACCATCCCGATGCAGCAGGTTTTTGCGAGTGAGCGGAATCTCTTTGTAAGGCACCCGCACATAGTGACGCAGACGGATTACAGTTGGCAACGGAAATCCGGAGTAAACGTACTTTCCATTGTGTTCAACCTGCTCTGCCTTACCTTTCAGCAGTAATACGACCGCCCTGCGCCAGCTCGTAATGTTGAGCGGTTCGTAGGAAGCGTTGAGCACCAGAACCTTGCTCATTCTAGTGAAGTTGAAATAATGTTTCACAAATGGTAGCACAGGAATGACCGAATCGCCCATTCCCTTGCTATTCTTCTGACAGCCAAACGCGATCGTGGATGGCTATCGCAGGTGTGAACGAGGAGTGATTGGATCCATGCTGAGTTGGGAACAAAGCCCAAGTTTAGCCCGAATGCAGCGAGAACGAGCCTGGGTAGAAATTGATGTGGCAGCTCTAGCCCATAACGTTCAGCAGGTTAAAAGTTTATTGTCCCAGCAGACGGACTTGATGGCTGTGGTGAAAGCGGATGCTTATGGGCATGGGGCTACTACCGTCGCTCGAACAGTTTTGCAGGCTGGAGCCAGTTGGTTGGGGGTAGCTACGATTCCAGAAGGGATCGAACTGCGAGAGGCGGGAATTCAAGCACCGATTTTGATTCTGGGAGCAACCTATACCCCAGCCCAAATTCAGGCGATCGCCCGCTGGAACCTGCAACCTACCCTGTGTACTCCGAAGCAGGCGCTGGTCTTTTCAGAAACGATGGCTGATCTACGGTACGGTAAGCCCCTCCCTGTTCACTTAAAAATTGATACAGGAATGTCGCGCTTAGGAACCCCCTGGCAGGAGGCGGTGGAGTTTGTGCAATTGGCACATCGGTTGCCCCATCTGGAGATTGCCAGTATCTATTCTCATCTGGCGACAGCAGAGAGCCGCGATCGCACGACCGCCCAGCAACAACAACGGTTTGAGTGGGTTATTGAGCAAGTGAAACAAGCCGGATTGACTTGCCCTCGGTTACATCTGGCGAACTCTGCTGGCACCCTGACCGATCCTGGCTTGCATTATGACCTGGTACGGGTTGGGCTGGCACTGTATGGCCTTTATCCGGCGGAGCACCTGAAGCCCATCCTTTCTCTCAAGCCTGCACTCCAGGTAAAGGCTCGTGTTACCCAGGTTAAAACCCTGCAACCAGGAACGGGGGTTAGCTATGGGCACCGTTTTGTCGCCGATCGGGAAATGCAAATGGCGGTCGTGGCAATTGGCTATGCTGATGGGATTCCCCGAAATCTGTCGAATCAGATGACGGTGCTGGTGCAGGGACAGAAAGTGCCACAGATTGGTGCGATTACGATGGATCAATTAATGCTAGATGTTAGCCAGGTGCCTGATTTACAGGAAGGAGATGTGGTCACAATTTTGGGCCGTTCTGGTCAACAGTGCATCTCTGCTGACGATTGGGCTGCGATCCTGGGAACCATCTCCTGGGAAATTCTCTGTGGCTTCAAGCATCGCCTGCCGAGAGTGGCTGTTGGTTCAACTTTTGTAGATTTATCATTGGAAGCAAAAGCTTAGAATTCATTAATTAAAAACAACCAGCACCTCTTTCAGGAAGCTTCGTAGTTTCTCGCCAACTTCAGGGACGGGGCAGTCCTCTCCTTCAAACGCCCAGTGATCTAAGGTTGACAGCCACCAACGTTTGCCCCGGTGATCAAATCCTGCGACCTCGGCCCCGATCGCGCGTCGTTCATGGGTAAGGGAATCTTCATGAAAGCGGATTTGCAACAAAATACTGCGGCTCTGAAACAGGCGAGAAAATCCTGGTAGATGAAACCCAATGTCGATCGATTCTGGATCCACCAGTTCCCGCGTATCGGGATCATTGGCCCAGGGTTTCAAGTCTGCTCTGGCATCGGGGAACTCAGACTTAAAGAGATTCACAACAGTGGCTATCTTGCTGGCAGTTTCCAGGCTGTTTGCCTGCTCGGCTGCATTCACGCGCATCTCCTTCCTGTAAAGAACCTGCAATGCTTTTGACGTATTTTTACTCAGTTATCTCCAGAGAGCAATACCTGTCAGGGCTAGACCAGCAGAGAGAGCGCCAGATTGATCACTAACAATGTGTTAGGCCAGATTACTTCAAGCTATATAAATAACTTTTATGTAAAAAATGGATTAAAAATAAAATTTTGTAGTTTTAAATACAGAATTTATCTGATATATTGACTCTAGAAAGAGATCAGTTTCTAGGTTCAAGGAGAATTCGAGATATGAATACCCAAGATCAAGCTCGTGCATTAATGATCCGTCACAAGCAAATGATCAGAAATCGGAAGAACTGTGTATTGACCCGCGCAGCAGCAGAGATCGGCATGCCTTCTGAACAAATCCACGATGTGAATGCTGGTAAATCTCATCCCGATCGTCCCGGTTATGACCGTAGTAGTGTTGGTCTAAGCTAACGGTGGCTGTCAGGGCTGTCCTGACGTAATTGAGTTCAGCTACAGATTCATGGAAAGCATACATTAGGCGCACTTCTTAGGGGTGCGCCTCTTAGCTGAAATCAATATGGACGACTCTTGCAGCCAAGTTGCTATGTCTTTGGGTAACCCTTCAAAGGATGAATTGCCTAGAGCGTTGGTTGAAAGGCATTACGCTATGTCAGGCAGATATCTTTGCCGCTTGACGTAGTGCTTCAATCGTTTCAATGGTGTGCTTGGCCACCCGATCGATTTCTGCTTCGGTATTGAAACGGCCAATGCCAAACCGGATGGAGGCGTAGGCAAAGTCATTTGATCGGCCAATGGCCTTCAGCACATGGGAAGGAGTCGCTTTTGCAGAGGTGCAGGCGGATCCAGCCGAAACTGAAACAACGGGCTGCAGCCCCAGGATCAGTGCCTGACCATCTACTCCGGCGACGCTGATGTTTAAATTGCTGGGCAGCCGTTTGGTGGGATGGCCGTTAATGTAAATTCCTCCTAAAGGTTGCAACTGGTTCCAGAGGCGATCGCGCAACCGAATTGTTTCCTTCGTTTCGGCTTCCATCACTTCGATTCCCAGTTTTACGGCCTCCGCAAACCCAACAATTTGAGGAGTATACAGGGTGCCCGATCGCATTCCCCGTTCATGGCCACCTCCATGTAGTTGGGGAGCTAACTGCACTCTAGGATTGCGTCGCCGCACGTAGACCGCTCCAATTCCTTTTGGCCCATACACTTTATGCGCCGTCAGAGACATTAGATCAATGTTCATTGTCTCTACATTCAGCGGAATCTTGCCGATCGCTTGAGCCGCATCCGTGTGGAACAGCACATCCCGCCCCTTACACATCCCTCCAATTTCTGCAAGGGGCTGTAAAACGCCGATCTCATTGTTGGCTGCCATTACTGAAACCAGGATCGTATCTGGGCGGAAGGCCATTTCTAACTCACCCAGGTCAATGATTCCGCTGGCTTGCACTGGCAAAAAGGTAATTTCAAAACCTTGCGATCGCAAGTAGCGACAGGTATCCAGGACGGCGTTATGCTCCGTTTCAACCGTGATGATGTGACGGCCCTTGCCAACGTAGGCTTCTGCAACCCCTTTGAGTACTAGATTGTTAGCTTCCGTAGCGCCACTGGTAAAAATAATCTCTTCTGGAGTGGCGTTAATAGCTGCGGCCAGAATTTCTCTAGAACGAGTGACTGCCGCTTGTGCTTCCCAGCCGTATTGATGACTGGTGCTGGCAGCATTGCCAAAATGCTCAGTAAAGAAGGGTAGCATAGCCTCCATCACGCGCGGATCAACGGGAGTGGTGGCGTGACAATCCATGTAGATCGGGCGTTGGGACATTTCCATATCAGTTCACAAGTCATATCAGTTTTGCAATAGTATGCCTAATCCTTGAGAGGTCTGTCATCTAGCTTTTGAGCCACAGTCACGCTACAAAATCCTGATGCAGCAAGCATTTCAATAGTGGACTGTGCTAAAAAGTGCAACCGAACTTTCACAGTGGTGAGTATACGCTTTGCATCAACTTTAAACTATGCCACTAATCGAAGTAGTTCGATGGATTTGTGAATAGATGTAAAGCTTTACTCTGGGATTGCAAGATTAATAAACGTAAATTCCTCCCGTTTCCTGAATATTGACCGTTGTGCTTCCTGGACGGTTTTCTGGAAGTTGGGATATTTTGATGGTGACGACATTATTGGCAGCAGAGACGCTGTATTTCAGATTAAATCGAGAATCGACTGGGCTAATCAGCAGGTAGATGGGGAGTGGTAGTTGGGTTAATGCTGTGCGATTACCAGAGGCCAATCTGCGGGGTGGAAATTCGTTGGTGGTGGAACTGTACTCCAATTCAATGCCTGTTTGATTCACTAAATGAACCTGATAAGGCTTTTGAGGATTGATGCGGGCGATCGGTTGCCAGGGATAGGCTTGAGAATTAGCAACAGATTGGGCGTGGACTTGAATCGTTGGAAGGATTGGCAGACCTGGAATGAGCAAGAGAGAAGCCATTATCCAAGGATTTATCGTCATCTAAAAAATTTTCCATCAAAACAAGATTGGTTGAGGGAATGAAGTCATCTCCTAAGAGGGAGGTGAATCCATGCAGTGCTTCCTACAGCGTAAGGCTTAGTGAATGGCTGCGATCACTATGATTGTCACCTTTGAGATCCAATTCTCTATTCATCTGCATTAGTGGATTCGAGTTTGCTTGCAACCTCATGAGGGTTGGAGTCTGCCTCATCCTGGCTAACCAGTGTGTCATCATGATTCTGGGTATTGTCCTCGGCAATCGCCTCTTCCGGATCTTCCCCATCTGTGGCTGCCATTTCTACTAAATCGGTGTCATCTTCATCAGCATCAAGGGTGATACTGGTATCGGCAGAAGCAGTGAACAGCATGTAATTATCTTGAGTATCGGCAGAACTCGTTGACAGGCCAATGGTAGGAGAGGCACTTGGATCGACAGACTTGGTTGAACTGACCGATAGATCCATCGTAGTGGGTGCCGTACTGGGAGCGATCGTGGTGTTGACCGTACTCCCAGGAATGATGGGGGTTCCCATTTGGGCTTTAGCGAAACCATTGCGTAAGCCAATGTAACCCAGTGGTACCAAAAGGGCAGCACTTACCAAAATTCCTCGAAATCCTTTGTGATTCATAACGCGCAACATAGTCATAGACCTCCTCGGAAAAGACTGGCACATAAAGTTTAGCCGCAGTTCTGGAAAATGAACCACTTTGTCAAGGAAATCTCGTTAGTGTTGATTAAAGTACATTGGTATTGCTAAGGCTCATTGTAAGGCGAACATTCAGCCATGTACCACTTTAGACTGTTGAAAGACTGTTGATAAACTTCAATCGCCATTAATTATGAGCTTAAAAATCTACCGTAAAGTTTCGTCAGGGCTTCTCCCGTCAGTTGTTTGGCCGCTTCCTCTTTTCTATCCCAAGAATGAAAGTCTATCCCAAAAACGAAAGTCTTGTCCTCCGTGTTTCTGGTTTCCGGCCCATGAACCCTTTTTAGCCACTACCGCCCTACACTGGTAAAGTAACCATCTGTCGCTACTATATTTGTCATTACTTATGCTTCGAGCTGGGATTGTTGGGCTTCCCAACGTTGGCAAATCAACTTTATTCAATGCTCTGGTGGCCAATGCCAAGGCTACGGCAGCTAACTTCCCCTTCTGCACGATCGAACCAAATGTGGGGGTTGTGGCTGTTCCTGATGAGCGGTTGGAAGTGCTGGCTAAAATCTCCCATTCAGCGGAAATTATTCCCACCCGCGTAGAGTTTGTCGATATTGCCGGATTGGTGAAGGGAGCCAGCCAAGGAGAAGGGTTGGGTAACCAGTTTCTGGCGAATGTTCGAGAAGTGGATGCGATCGTTCATGTGGTGCGCTGCTTTGAGAACGACGATATTATTCATGTCTCCGGTTCTGTGGATCCAATTCGCGACATTGAAGTGATTAATCTGGAACTGGCGTTAGCAGATTTGGCGCAGGTGGAGAAACGCCTCGATCGTGCCCGCAAACAGGCCAGGGGCAACAAGGAACTTCAGGTTGAAGTAGATGCCCTGGAAAAGGTGCTACCGATCTTAAATGAAGGCCAACCTGCCCGTCAGGTCGAGTTAACGGAAGAGGAAGAAACTGCTCTCAAGCCGTTGGGATTATTAACTTATAAACCCATCATTTACGCTGCCAATGTATCGGAAGAGGACATGGCGACTGGAAATGCCTGGGTAGAGCAGGTGCGGGAATTGGCGGCTAAAGAAAATGCTCAGGTGATCGTCGTCTCTGCCCAAGTGGAGTCGGAATTGATTGAACTGCCTCCAGAAGAGCGGCAGGATTTTCTGGAATCGCTGGGAGTTACGGAGGGAGGCTTACAGTCTTTAATTCGGGCCACCTATGAATTGTTGGGGCTACGCACTTATTTCACGACCGGGCCGAAAGAAACTCGCGCCTGGACGATCAAAGCGGGAATGCTGGCTCCTCAGGCTGCTGGGGTAATTCATACAGACTTTGAGCGGGGATTTATTCGGGCGGAAACGGTGGCCTATCAGGATCTGGTTGCGACCGGCTCGATGGCGGCTGCCAAGGAGAAAGGCTTGGTTCGTAGTGAAGGAAAAGACTACACCGTTCAAGAAGGAGATGTGATGTTGTTCCGATTTAATGTGTGAGAAGCGTTGCTATGGCTAATCTCTTTGCCTGAGAAAAGGTATACTTTGCAGGTGTCATGGTTATGAATTGTTAAGGGTAGCCCCTCCCTGGATGTTTAAGCGATGAAGTTGTCCATTCTGTCTTGAGCTTAAATCAAGCAGGTTTTATGGTTATTGTTTATCTCTGTCCCACTTAAAGACGCGGTGATGCAGTATCTGGCTCAGGTACAGAAAAAAGAATCCTCTCACGAGGTGGAACTCCGACTCATTGCTCGTCAGTATTCGGAGTATGGTTGGACTCTGATGCCTGACCAGGAAGTCATTCCCTTTGATGGCGATTGCTCCTTTGGTGATGGAGTCCTGCTGCTCGTCAAACTTTCAGAAACCGGTCAGGTGTTGCAAGCGACCAATGCCACGGACTGGCTCCTGAAAATAGTGCAAACCTTTCTGATCAGCGGTATTACTCCGGAGTTTCTCCGCAATGAAGCGGAAAGAGCTGAGCAGTGGCGGCAGGATTTAACCCTGAAAAGTCAAGATCTCGATCGTCGCGCTCTGGAACTGGAAGCCCGACGGGAACAAATTGAGCAGTTGGAGGAAAGCCTGAAGCGCGAAAAGAAGCAAATGGAGAGTTTGGCCGCTCAGTATAAGGAGCAGAATCAGGCTCTTGCTCGGCGACAAATGGAATTAAATGCCTACCAGGAAGAATTAAGCCGACTGGAAGCAGAACTGAAACTGGAAAAGCAACAGTTAGAGGAACTGCTACGACAGCATGGCAATAGTCCGAAATAAATGGGCAAGCGGATCACCATGCCCATGCTGCGTTTTTCTGATTTGCAAATTTTCTGTAGGGGCGAACCGTCGTTCGCCCCTACCAAGAATTTCAGCTTGAATTTATTCTCACGCCTAAGAACTTGCTGCGGATAGCTGAGGGGCAGTCGCAGGAATAGCAGCCTGGGGGGGAACAAATGGCCCGGGAGATCCAGTTTCATCAGTCAGCAGGAACTCGCGAACCAGGCGAGCCAGTGCTCTTTGAGCCAGACTACTGACAACTTGTTGGATCATCTGGTGGGTTTCTGATTTCACCAGCAGTTTCGGGATGAGCGGCAATATGACGATCGGGTCAAATCCGGGAGTATTCTGCAAAATGCCCCAGATCCGTTGAATGTGCTCCAGGGTTTGCTGGTCGTTGGCGGAAACCGCAGGGGGATTCACGGCAAAGCCGAATCGTTCTCCCAGTCTGTAGGTTAGACTACGAAAGGCGTTGTTGCTGAGCGTGTCCAATCCGCGGGCGATCGCGTCTGCAATGTGACTACGAATCAGTTCGCCCCGTTCAGAAAACAAGTAATCGATTGCCTGATCCAGCACACGGGGCAAATCATAATCACTGCTGCTACTGGCATTTCGCAACAGATTCTCCAGCCGATTCCAGCGAAAACTGTTGTCCTTAAACAACAGATCACGCAAGGAGGCTCGCAATTCCGGCGCGGGATCAGTTAATAACCGCTTGGCAACATAGGGATAGGCTTTACTTAGAACCTTGAAATCGGGATCAACATTAATAGCGATCCCTTCTAAAGTCACCAGGGAGCGGATGATCAGGGCGTAATAGGCGGGAACCCGGAAGGGATATTCGTACATCACCTCAGAGAGTTGATCCGTAATGCTCTTAAAGTTCAGCTCGGCGACGCTGGCTCCCAACGCCTGATTAAACACCTGAGCCAGCGCTGGAATGATCGGTGTGAGATCAGTATCTGGTGTCAGAAATTCTAAATTGACATAATCTCGCGCCAATCCTTCAAAATCTCGATTGACCATGTGAACGACTGCCTCAATCAGACCATAGCGCTGATGCGGCTTCACCTCGCTCATCATGCCGAAATCCAGATAGGCCAGTTTACCGTTAGGAGTGGCCAGCAAATTGCCAGGATGGGGATCGGCGTGGAAGAAGCCGCTTTCCAGCAACTGCCGAAGAGAACACTGCACACCGACTTCAATCAAGTAAGAGGCATCAATGCCCTGAGCCCGGATCGCCTCTGGCTGAGTCAGTTTGGTGCCGGTAATCCACTCCATCGTCAGTACCCGCCGTCCGGTGTATTGCCAGTAGATACGGGGAACGTAGATGTCTGGCAGGTTGCCATACAGTTGAGCAAACCGTTCGGCATTCCGGCCTTCGTGGGTGTAGTCCATCTCTTCAAAGATGCGACTGGCAAATTCATCCATGATGCCGACGAGATCGCTACGCACCCGCTTCACTAATCGCATCACCAGACGAGCCAGTTGCCGCAGGATGTACATATCCAGAGCGATACTTTCAGTTAAGCCAGGACGCTGCACCTTCACTGCAACCGCTTCACCTGTCTTCAAACGGCCCTTATAGACTTGTCCTAAGGATGCCGCCGCGATCGGATCTTCGGTTAGTTCTGCATAAATTTCATCTGGAGGCAGCCCCAGTTCTTCTTCAATAAACCGAAAGGCAACGGCGTTATCAAAGGGCGGCAACTGATCCTGAAGCCTTGCCAACTCTTCTAAATAAATTGGGGGAACTAGATCGGGACGGGTGGATAATGCCTGACCCACTTTAATAAAAGCTGGTCCCAATCGAGTGATGACATTTCGTAGGCGGATAGCCTGCCGTCGTTGTTGCTCTTCCGATAAACCAGCATTGCGATGCCACCACCAGGACAATCCCAGACTCAGGAACGGCAGAAAAATCTGCAGAATTCGTCCCCAAACCTGAAAGGGCCGTTTGCTGTAGTAACCCGCGATCGCAGCGGCATCATAGCGTAAAGCCTCACTATCGGGGGCAGCCATAAATCGGGGAGACCCCTCCCCTTGGGCAATGAATTCTTCCTCAACTCTGAGTGCTGGAGCGCCCTCCGCTTCTGAACCAAGCTGTTGTTCCCAGGATAGAGACTGAGAAGCTGATGTCTGATCCAGGAGTAACGGTGCAACTGTTGCAGTCTGGGAGTTCATGAGCGCAACCAAATAAGGAATGAATGTAAAGTATTGTAACAAGTCGGATAGAGGAATGCCGCTTCCTAAAGAACAGTTTTTTTCAATCAGGAAAGCAAGTCTCAAAAATCAATCTGGCCAACTCATGGAAACGCTGTTTCCACCTTACACCTTAACCCTGCCTTGTAGTTCTCTGATCTTTGGGGGAGTTTCCGTGGGTCTGAGGGCAGGTTTACCGAAGAAAGCAGATTTGGGAAAAAGACCACACTCTTTAATCTTTTCTTTCACTCTCGATACCATAGGGGAAGAGTCTGGCATAATCGGCGATATAGTACATCTGATCGTAATCGTCTTTAAAATCTTGTCTAAGTCCAGAACCTTAAGTTAATGGGATGGGAAAACAGCCGTTTTTTAGGTGGCTTGATTTAGTACTTTCTACTTTTAGTGGGTGTCCATGTTGCTCTCGCTCAGAATTGAAAATTTTGCTCTTGTAGATTATTTGGATCTGGATTTAGGAGCAGGGCTAACTGTACTGACGGGGGAGACGGGTGCAGGAAAATCGATTATTTTGGATGCTTTGGATGCCGCGCTGGGAGGCAAAGTTACAGGTCGGGTTGTCCGGACTGGGGAAGAGCGCGCTGCCATAGAAGCCAGCTTTAAACTGACGGCTGATTTGAGAGCCTGGTTGAGTCAACAGGAGATTGAACCGCTGGATGAAGACGTTTTGCTCTGTAGCCGGGAAGTGATTGCTAACTCAGGCAGTCAACGTAGCCGCTCTCGCGTGAATGGGGTGGTGGTGAACAAGCAGCAGATGGAGCAATTGCGCGATCGTCTGGTTGAAATTACGGCTCAGGGACAAACCGTGCAACTAGGTCAACCTGCCCTGCAGCGCGAATGGCTAGATGGCTATGGTGGAGAAAGGCTACTCCGACAACGGGAACAGGTTGCTGCGGCATTTGCCGCTTATCAACAAGCCGTTCAACTGCTGGATAAGCGCCGTCGGGCTGAGCAGGAACGCTTGCAACAATTAGATTTATTTGAGTACCAGTTGCGGGAATTGAATGCCGCCAGCCTCACCGATCCCGATGAACTGGAACTGCTGGAACAGGAAGCAAAACGACTGGGGCACAGTGTAGAACTGCAACAGCAGAGCTATCAGGTTTACCAGGCACTGTATCAGAGCGACCATGAAGCCAAAGCCTGCGCTGATCTACTGGGCGAGGCAGAAAACACCCTCACTCATATGCTGGAATACGATCCTCAGTTGCAGCCAATTTTAGAGTTAGTCAGTGCAGCACTGGCCCAAGTGGAGGAAGCAGGGCGGGAAATTAATGCCTACGGGGACAGCATTGAGGCTGATCCGGAACGATTGCAAGAGGTGCAAGAGCGGATTGCTGACCTGAAACAGGTTTGCCGGAAGTATGGGCCAACATTGAAAGACGCGATCGAACTGCGCGATCGCCTGCAAAACGAATTGCTGGAATTAACGGGAGGCGGTCAGTCCCTGGAAGAGTTAGAAGCCGCTGTACACAGCAGCCAGGTTGCTTTAACGGAAGCCTGTGCTCACCTGACTCAACTCCGCCGTACCGCCGCCGTTGATCTAGAAACCCGGTTGGTGAATGAACTCAAACCGCTGGCTATGGAGAAGGTGAAATTTCAGGTGAGCATTACTCCCATTGCCCCCAGTGCATCTGGTGCGGATCAAATTACCTTTCTGTTTAGTCCCAATCCTGGTGAACCTCTACAGCCCCTGACTGAGATTGCCTCTGGTGGGGAGATGAGCCGCTTTTTATTGGCACTCCAGGCCAGTTTCTCTCAGATTGATCCCGTAGGCACTCTGGTGTTTGATGAAATTGATGTGGGAGTTTCTGGGCGGGTCAGTCAGGCGATCGCGGAGAAACTGTACCAACTCAGCCAGCATCATCAGGTCTTGTGTGTGACGCACCAGCCGATCGTCGCCGCCATGGCCGATCAACATCTGCGAGTAAGCAAACACCTGATTGACTCTACCAAAGGCTCTACAAACGGTCACACCATTCATGGCTATGAGGTGATCGAATCCGAATCAACCAATGGCTCAAAAAGCAGAAGCAAACGTAAAAAAAAACAACCCGATTCCCACTCCCCGATCTCCGATCTCCGATCCCCGATCCCCGATCCCTCCAATGACATTCGCACCGTCGTTCGAGTTACCCCTTTAACCGCTGACCAGCGCAAACAAGAACTGGCTCAACTGGCGGGTGGTCAGTCTCCTGAAGTCCTGGCCTTTGCAGAATCATTACTGAATCAAGCCGCTCATCTACGTCAAACGCAACTGTCCAAGTCCAACCTGTTGTCCAAGGCACCTGCCCAACCTGTCAAAGCCGTTCGTTCAAAATCGGCCAGAAAATCCTGATGTTCAGAAAAATATAGTGAAAAATGTTACATCGGGGTTTCCACGGTATTAAGTAGCTGTCGGAAGCCAACATATTGACTGAACTCAAGGTAAACAGCAGATGAGTAATTCTGTTCAACACTGACTTACTGCAAAGATTTCATAGTCTAAAATCGAAAATCTAAAGGCCAGCATGTGATGAGACGGCTGATGAGGATTTGGGAATGCTGACAATAGGGCTGCATTTCAACTTGTTCATGGTAGGAATAAGTACATCAAGCTGGTCGAAATATAAAATTGCAGCTTTTCTTAGAGAAATTACGGGCCTAAACCTGGATCCTGTATTTTCTGCTTGGGTAAGGCAGGATTCTGCTGGAATACAGCGCAAAGCAGTGAATTTACGTTAGATTGCAACTAAAACTTTGAGCAAACTTTATTTTTATGACCAAAAAATCTATCTTTAGGCCGCTCGATAAGGTTATCCATCCCGCTCCTGACCCTTTCTCTATTTCATCTAGCCTCACTACGATCTATGAGTACCTCATCACAGCATCTGTCTGAGAGAGCGCCAAGCCAAGCTGTTATCGACATTGCCCCTACGGATGCGGCTGGTTCAGCCATTTCTACGGAGGTGAAGCTGGATTTAGAATCTACCCATGTTGCCGATTCAGGGAGTTCCGTGATGTCCTATTCTGCCTCTAGTCCTACTTCTTCTAGTAGTGCTTTAGTGGCCAGCAAAGGCAGCTTTGCCTCCTTTTTGGCTCCCCTCAAAAAAGACACGTTTAAGGGGGTGGTAAACGATGTTGAGCAAAGACTCAGGGTGGTCAACCAAACTCTATCGATGTTGGACAACCTGATGGATGCTCAAGGGTTTGATGCCATTCTAGATGAGATGTTGCGCTCCATCACCTTGAAAACGGGAGAACTATTAAACGCCGATCGCTCAACAATTTTTCTATTAGACGAAGATAAATATGAATTGTGGTCGATCGTCGCTAAAGATGAAAAAGGCAATAATCTGGAACTACGGATTCCAATGAATGCGGGCATTGCAGGAGAGGTTGCCACCACGAAAAAGGTTGTCAACATTCCTTACGACTTCTACAATGATCCCCGCTCCGAGGCTGCCCAGAAGCTGGATAAGAAAAACAATTACCGCACCTACACCATGCTGGCCATGCCCCTGTTGAATGATGAGGGGAATCTGGTGGCTGTTGTGCAGTTGATTAACAAGCTGAAGCTCAACCACTCGACAACGGCTCCTTTAGAAGAAAAGATTGACCTGCATGGATTCACCCGTGAAGATGAGCAAGTTTTTGAGGAATTTGCTCCCTCGATTCGCCTGATTATTGAGTCATCTCGATCGTTCTATAAGGCAACCCAACAGCAACGGGCGGCCTCGGCTCTGATGAAGGCGACAAAATCCTTAAGTCAGAGTAGTTTGGATTTGGAAGAAACTCTGCAACGAGTGATGGATGAAGCCAAGGATCTGATGCAGGCCGATCGCAGTACGCTGTGGCTGTTAGACCGCGAATACGACCAATTATGGACTAAACTGCCGATCCGGGGTGAGCTACAAGAAATTCGGATTCCGATGGGGGCAGGTTTTGCAGGTCAGGTGGCAACGACTGGAGAGCCGCTGCTGATCCCCTTTGATCTTTACGAACACCCCAATTCCCAAACGTCTAAGGAAACCGATCAAAAAACTAACTACCGCACCTGCAGCATGTTGTGTATGCCCGTCTTTAATGCGGATGGCGAGCTGATTGCGGTGACGCAACTGGTGAACAAAAAGCGGCAGGGCGACTACGCTCCCTATGATCCCGCCAACTATCCAGAAGCGCCGGAAATCTGGAAAGCCAGTTTTAACCGGAATGATCAGGAGTTTATGCAGGCATTCAATATTCAGGCTGGGATCGCCTTACAGAATGCCAAGTTGTTTGAAACCGTCAAACAGCAGGAGCAGATGCAGCGGGACATTCTGCGATCGCTGACGAACGGTGTGATTTCTACCGACAAGAATGGCCATATCATTGCCGCTAATGAAAGTGCGAAGGCGTTGTTGGGGTTGACTGAATCCGATCTCCTGGAAGGAAGAGCCATTCAGGAATTGATTCAGCTTGAGAAGGGTGACTTCCCCAAGTGGTTCGACATGGCGTTACAGGCCAGGGATGATAAGAGCCGTCAGCAGTACTACCCGGATCAGACCCTGCAACCTGTTCGCGGAGAAGAGCAACATAGTATTAACCTCTCTATCAACACGATCGCCGATGCCAATGATCGTGAACAGGTATCTGGTGTTCTCATTGTGATGGATGATATCAGTGATGAAAAACGGCTGAAAAGTACCATGTACCGCTACATGACGCAGGAACTGGCCGAGCAGTTGCTGGAAAATCCTGATGCGGCAAAGATGGGAGGCGATCGCAAAGAAGTTTCCATTTTGTTCTCGGATATTCGGAGCTACACCACCCTCACCGAAAGTCTGACCGCAGAAGAAGTCGTGGAAATGCTTAATGATTACTTTGAGCAAATGGTCGATGCGGTGTTTAAGTACAAAGGCACGCTCGATAAATATATTGGGGATGCCATTATGGCCGTGTTTGGCTCTCCATTACCACTGGATCAGCACGAATGGATGGCGGTGCAGACAGCGTTGGAAATGCGGAAGCGGCTAAAAGACTTCAACAGTAAGCGGTTAGAGAGAAACCAGACTCCGATCCAGATTGGGATTGGGGTGAATTCTGATTCAGTGATTAGCGGCAATATTGGTTCCAGTAAACGCATGGAGTTTACGGCAATCGGCGATGGGGTAAACCTGGGCTCGCGTCTGGAGAGCGCCAGTAAAGTTTATGGCACTGATATTATCCTCAGCGAGAGTACTTACCGTCCCTGCCGCGATCGTATCTGGGCTAGAGAACTAGATTACATTAAGGTAAAGGGCAAAACCAAACCCGTTGCCATTTATGAACTGGTTGGCCTGCAGGAAGAAACAGTCTCCGATGTTCAGAAGCGAATTATTGACCACTACCATAAGGCCCGTCAATTTTACTTAAATCGTGACTTTCCCATGGCTATGGCAGAATTTGGTCAGGTTCTGAGTCTCGATCGGGACAATAAGGCAGCGAGCTTACATCTGCAACGGTGTCAGCATTGGTTACAAAATCCGCCTCCAGAAGATTGGGATGGCTCCTGGGCGTTGCTAGAAAAATAGCCAGAATGGCTCTGCTAAACTACGGCTTTATCTATAAATTGCCGATCACGGTCGGGAGGAAGTGATGCTAGACACAATGATAGGCGTTCAACCGCCACTGGAGTTTATTCCCCCCGCTTACGACCCCAGAGTACGGCAGGTAGTAGATTGGGCACTGCCTCTGGTGATGCGATCGCGCACTCCGATCCGCGATGTGGAGGCCACAAATGTAGAAACCCTTGTCAATCTGTACCAACAGTTTCAAGAGGGTAAAGTGCGACTATTACTGGCTTTTCGCCATCCTAGTTTCAAAGATCCCTTTTGCTTAGGGCATTTGATCTGGCGGTTAGTGCCTCAAACCGCTCAAAGGATGGGTGTACTCCTGAAGCCGCCCATTCATGCCTATTTTCTCTACGATCGTGGCATTCCCCTCTGGTTAGGAAACTGGGCCGCCTGGTTGTTTCCTCGCCTGGGAGGTACTCCCATTCATCGCGGCAAATTGGATTTGATTGGATTACGATCGGCACGAGATTTGTTTGCGAATGGCCAATTTCCACTTGCGGCTGCCCCAGAAGGTGCCACGAATGGGCATAACGAGATCGTCAGCCCCCTAGAGCCTGGAATCAGCCAATTGGGATTTTGGTGTGTAGAAGATATCCTGCGGGCGGGACGGTCTGAACGAGTTCTGATTGTCCCGATCGGGCTGAAATATCACTACATCACGCCGCCCTGGGAAAACCTTGCCAGAATCCTGACAGGGCTGGAAGCGGATACAGGGCTGGAACCTGTTGCTAACTCCGGAGATCCTCTTCAAAATGGCCATCTCTATAAACGGCTGTATCGCCTGGGAGAATATCTGCTATCCCTGATGGAAAACTATTACACCCGTTTTTTCCATGTCACCCTGCCCAATCCGCCCCTTTCTAGTACTGAAGTCTCAATGTCGTGTTATCCAGTGAAACATTTACCGCTCGTTTGAATGCTTTGCTAGATGCGGCGCTGACTGTAGCCGAAGAGTTTTTTAACCTGCAGGCTAAAGGGAGTTTAATCGATCGCTGTCGTCGGTTAGAGCAAGCCGCCTGGGATTGTATTTATCGAGACGACCTGGATCTGGAAACTATTTCTCTGGTGGAACGAGGATTGGCCGATCGCATTGCCGAAGAAGCCGATCTACGGGTCTGGCACATGCGTCTGGTGGAAACCTTTGTTGCTATCACCGGGCAATACGTGCGGGAAAAGCCGAGCGTGGAACGATTTGCGGACACGACCTTGCTAGCCTGGGATATGGTGTGCCGCATCAAAGGGGGGAATCCCTTCAAACGACCAGGGCTGGGGCCACAAAAGGCACTCATTACGATTGGCGACCCCATTTCGGTGTCTGATCGCTGGGATGCTTATAAAGGCGGACGCAGAAACGCAAAACAAGCTGTGGCTGATTTGACCCAGGATTTACAAGCTGCTTTGGAGAAAACGATCTAAATCAAGTCCAGCTAGAGAGCAGGAGCTTTCCCATAAGAGAAACTAGGGTTCTGGACTTGGACAAGGTTTAATTTTGGATCTGCAATTCTGGATTGTTATGCAACAGTTCAATCATTTGGCTGTGTAATTTTGGATTATTTCTACCAAATTGCTAATCCAAAATCGTCAATCTAAAATCCAAAATTGGTCTATTGAGCTTCCTCATTGCTAAATTTGCCCCGTTGGGTAAAATCTTCTGGACGCAGGTTAGAGACAAAGTCACGGAAGGCTTGCCGTTCTGCTTCATCGGCATCCCGGTCTACCGGAATGGAGGCATCCGCAATGACCTCTTCCATGACCCAAATGGGGCTGTTTGTGCGAAGGGCCAGTGCGATCGCGTCACTGGGACGAGCATCAATTTCTTTCTTCACATCACCTTGAACTACGAGCAGGGAGGCATAGAAAGTATTATCCTGTAAGGAATGGATAACCACCCGCTCCAGCGTCATATCCCAGGCTTCTAATAGATTCACCAATAGATCATGGGTGAGAGGGCGTGGCGGTGGCTGATTTTCGATCGCGTTAATAATGGATTTGGCCTGGTCATTCCCAATGTAAATTGGCAAAGCTCGCCGTTCACTAAAATCCCTTAACAGCACAATGGGACTGCGGGTGACGGCATCCAATGCAATTCCAGCGACTTTCATTTCAATCATCGTCTTAGCCTCTAGAACACCTGAAGCGGGAAAAACGTCAAGCGGATACGGGATACAAATAATATAAATAGGTATAAATTAAAATAGCCTTCCTCTTATTGAGGGAAACATCCTTATAAGCTGATTATGACATTAGTACGGGGTTGCCATAAAAATAGGAATCAGAGACAGAATCATCATAAGTACTCTTTTAATGGGAACCCAGGTGGCCCAGTGATTCAACAAGGAGTTATTATCTGACTTCCAGTATGCCCTGATTTATGCCCTCATCCTAGATGATTCTGCTTTAAATTTAACAATATAACAATTGACAATATAACAAAGACTTTCAAATTCCATCAGAATTGACTTTTGGGATGGATTGACATTGCCTCTCTTACACGGTTGCTGACTCACAGGATCACCCAAATGTTTACAGGGCTTATTCAAGGATTAGGAAGAATTCACTCCCTGGGCAGGGATAGGTTACAAATCACCTGTCAGAGGGCGACATCCGAATTAATTGTGCCAGATCTACAACTGGGAGACAGTGTAGCGGTTGATGGAGTCTGTTTGACCGTGACAGAAATTTTACCGCAGGGATTTATTACCGTGGTTTCGCCGGAAACCCGCGATCGCTCCACCCTCTCCAATCCTGACCTGGGCTACGTCAATTTGGAAACTTCGCTTCGGGTGGGCAGTAAACTGGGCGGTCACTTCGTTACGGGTCACGTAGATGGCATTGGCTATTTGGAATCCTCAACTGAGACGGCAACCTCCTGGGAAATGACGTTTACCACCCCAAACCCGCAAGTCGCCCGTTACATCCTTCCTAAAGGCAGCATTGCTGTAAACGGCATCAGTCTTACTGTAGCGGATTGCAATCCCTCTGGTTCCTGGTTTAAGGTCGCAGTCATTCCCCATACCTACCAGGAAACTAACCTCCAGTACTTACAACCCGGCAGTCCAGTGAATTTGGAAGGTGACATTTTAGGAAAGTATGTAGAAAAATTCCTGCGTTTAGGTTCTGGTCAGAGCGAGTTTGCCAATCTCCCTACCATCCTGGAGGAGCTAACCCCGTCATTCTTGGCTGAACACGGCTATTTGTAGTCTCAGTTAAAGAGTCTCAGTTAAAGGGGATCCAGGTACTCTTGCAGCGCTGCATCTAATGCTGCATCCGTCCCAGCCAGATACTTCACCTGATCACCGTTTGTCAGATCGATGATTAAGACTTCTCTGCTTCTAGACAGAGCTTGTCGGCATCAGACTCAATCCATAACTCCCGAATATCATCCGGCAGCCTAAAGGTTTTGCCCTGGATGGTAACATCAGTATTCCACAGCATCGTCATCCGAGTTTGAGTATAGGTGAAGATCTGACCAGATAAGGGCGATCGTACTTTTGACAAGAATACCTCAGCAAAATAAATCGCTCAGTCCGGCGGCTTTTTGACGATAGCCCAAACTTTTCTGCACTAACTGTATTACTGCTTACTAAGCATGGCTTACCAGTTGCAGGGAGAACCGTGAGAGTGGTGTTTTATTTCTCAAGCTGTTAATTGATCTGTTGAATCACTCCCTGGAGACCAGCATTGGCCTTTTCTGTTCTAAAAGGAGCCTGGGCAAATTCCAGAGATTTCATCAACTGGGCCAGGGCGTATTCTAATTGAGCGCCTGCATCCAGAGCAACCCATCCTTCGGGAGTCAATTGACGAAACTCAAAATGGAGATGGGGGCCTGTAGAGTTTCCGGTATCGCCAACTCGTCCAATCACCTCTCCTTGTTTGACCCAGTCTCCTTGTTTCACAAAAATTTCTGATAGATGACCATACAGAGTTTGTTGTGACCCTTTGTTGTGGTTCAGAGCGATCGCTAGCCCGTAACCACCCAGAAAATCTGCGATCGCCACCTGTCCTGCATAAGCCGCTAATACAGGAGTTCCCAGTGGGGCAGCCAGATCAGTTCCCGTATGAAAGCGAGGTTCACCTGTTAGAGGATGAATTCGCCAACCAAATACTGAAGAAATCGCGGCGGGAATTGACAGTGGAAACATCAGCCGGATATTGCCGTTACCCAACCGAGCTGGAGGTCGCAGCGTCCGTCGATAGAAATCTCGTAAGGAGGGTGTGGTTGCCCCCTGAAATCCGGTTGAACTTAAGGGGATGCCACCTACTTGAACGGATGATAGTCCTGCAGGTAGAGAACCAACACGGGACTGACTGCCTATTTCAGAGTTGCGCCCCTGACTGACTGACAACGGTTCTGAGTAGCCTCCACATAGCCTGCTAGGAGCCTGTCTCCCAGAGACTACCGCATGGCAACCGGTCGATCGCTCAGAAAACACGATCGAACTGGGAGCCTCGTAACCGTTGCTTGCTCCAGTTTGAGCGGGGGCCACACTCGGAGGACTAGCGACAGATGGAATGGGATCAGGCGGCTGAACTGGCGGGGGAACAGCCGCAGGTTCAGAGAATTCTTGTGTAAAGGGGGGTGGGGCAATTGGGGCAGGAGCAGGAGCGATCGTCGCAGGTGCCACCGAAGTCACAGGCGCGGACTGAGCAGGGGCCGTTGCTGCAGGTTCTGCAGTGACTGGGTCGGGTTGGGCCAAAACGGTTCCCCCACTGATGAAGCTAATTCCCCCTAACCAACCCAAGCCTTGCATGAGCAAGCAACGGGCACATCGAGATTGCTGCGATCGGTTTGCTATTGTGTTTTGAGTCATGAACTGTGTTTGATCTTCCCACCACTGCAATGAAAACTTGCTCAAGTCCAGAACCATAGTGTTTTGAGAGAGCAGATCAATCTGCTCGCTGGACTTGTTTAGCTCTGTCGCGGCTTGAAAGCTGGAAGTTCCCGGCCTGCGATCGGTTTAGAGCGGATAACCCAGACTGATTGTACCTGGCTGAATTAGTACTTCCGATGTAGAAAAATCTGAAATTGTCTCTGCTGAAGGCCTTTGAGGTGATTTTAGAGAAAGCCGTAATTCTCCTTTCGAGGTAACGCCCACGATTGTCCCCAAAGCGCCCTCAACAGGCACAGGACGATCGCGGTGAGCCAGTAGCTCTAGATAACGGGGTAAAATCGCCTGAATTCCTTCCTGTTGCCAGAATTGGTAGCCGCACAGGAGACCGTACAGGACGATCGCAGCCAGCATCTCCAGCGATTCAATCAGGGGAATAGGAGCGGTTACCAAAAAGGACTGCAAATTAATTCCTGTTTTCGGCACAATATTGGTCCAATTGATCCCCACTCCGACCACCGCTTTCGTAATCCGGCCTTGAAACACTCGCGTCTCAGTCAAAATGCCGCCTAATTTTCGTCCCTGGAGTACCAGATCATTCAACCATTTCAGTTGCACCGGAATGCGATCGGCGACCCCACTCAACTTTCCGGGAATGGTTTGCAGGGCAGTAGCAATGCCCCAGGCCGTACAAAGTGTTAACTGGGCTGCCTCTTCCACAGGTAAATCTGGCATTAAGGCTACAGAAAGATACAGTCCACCTTGTTCAGAACACCACTGCCGTCCCCATTGCCCTCGCCCTGCCGTTTGTGAGCGAGCGATCGCCACTGCCCCCTCGCCTGCACCCCGTTCCAGCAACTGCCAAACCACCTCATTCGTAGACGGCACCGACTCAAACAGATGCAGATCGATCTCCATGTTGGCCTCCTCAGGTTGCATCCCTAACTGCACCACCTGATACGCCCCCCAAAACCGTTCTCGACTCAACCCCTGCTCCTCTACCATTTCCCTTGTCTCCTCCTCTTATCCCCTATGGCGGCAATTAACCATGTTTCCATCCCCCATCTTTCCCCACCCTCCCCAACTTTTCCATGACCCACTCACCCCCCCGATCACCCCCTTCCCCGTCCACCCACTTACCCCCGGCCTGCGGTAGCATGG
>NZ_JBRAGO010000048.1:0-33728 GCF_052746595.1 Leptodesmis sp. | reverse complement strand
CCACCAGTGCAGTGCGGGAAGCCCCCAACGGGCGAGACTTTTTACAGCGGGTAGCCTCCGAGTTGGGGTTATGGATTAATCTCATCTCTGGGGTAGAAGAAGCCCGTCGAATTTATCTGGGGGTGTTGTCGGATATTGAGTTCGATGGGAAACCCCATATTGTGATTGACATTGGGGGTGGCTCTACGGAACTGATTCTGGGCGATGGCCATGATCCCCGTTCCCTCAGCAGTACCAAAATTGGGGCCGTCCGCTTGACCAATGAATATGTCAGCACTGATCCCATCAGCTCAAAAGAGTTTCAAACCTTGCAAGCCTATATCCAAGGAATGTTGGAACGGCCTGTAGAAGAATTGCAGGCCCATTTGCGACCGGGCGAAGTTCCCAAGCTGGTCGGCACTTCTGGCACGATCGAAACCCTGGCAACCCTGCACGCCCGCGAACACCTGGGAGTTGTACCTGCTCCCCTGCATGGCTATCGTTTCAACCTGCAAGACCTGCGAGAGATGGTGCATCGCTTCCGTCGTCTCAATTGTCACGATCGCGCCCAACTACCCGGAATGAACGATCGACGGGCGGAAATCATTCTGGCCGGAGCCTTAATTCTGCAGGAAGCGATGACGCTGCTGGGCCTGGAGTGGATCACCATTTGTGAGCGATCGCTGCGGGAAGGCGTAATTGTAGACTGGATGCTAACTCATGGCCTGATTGAAGATCGGCTGCGTTACCAGAGTTCGATTCGCCAGCGCAGTGTCCTGAAAATTGCCCAAAAATATCGAGTGAATCTAATTTACAGCGAACGAGTAGCCGCCTTTGCCATGAGCTTATTTGATCAAACTCAGGGCGTGCTGCACCAGTGGGACGAAGAAGCACGGGAACTGCTGTGGGCCGCTGCCATCCTGCACAATTGCGGCCACTTCATCAGTCATTCCGCCCACCACAAACACTCCTACTACCTGATCCGCAACGGAGAACTGCTGGGGTTTACAGAAACGGAGATAGAGACGATCGCCAATCTGGCTCGCTATCACCGGAAAAACAACCCCAAGAAGAAACACGAAAACTATCGCAATCTGACCAGTAAACCCCACCGCCACATGGTTGACCAACTCAGTCCCTTACTACGGTTGGCCGTTGCCCTTGATCGCCGCCAGATTGGAGCGATCCAGCAGATTACCTGCGAATTTCGTCCCGATCGAGGAGAACTGCACCTGCATTTGCAAGCCACTCGTCCCGGTGATGACTGTGCCCTGGAACTCTGGAGCCTGGAGAACAAAAAATCTAGCTTTGAAGAGCAATTTGGCCTGAAGCTGATCCCTCTGCTAGAGCCAGCCACAGTGGGAACAAGAGGATAACCCTTCAGAGCATCAATCGTTCCAGCGCATGGGTGTCGGGGATGCAAAGAACATCGCGATCGCGGCTGATCAACCCTTTCTTTTCTAGCTTGCTGAGTACCCGTGTTACGGTTTCGCGGGCCAGACCACTTAAGCTACTCAGTTCGCGATGCGGCAGGTTAGGGATTTCTGTGCCATTGGCTCCTTGCTTCCCTTGACCATCAGCCAGGAAGAGCAGAATATCCGCGACCCGCGACATACTATCCGACTCCCGCAAGCGTAGCCGTCGGTTGACCTGTCGCAGACGACGAGCCATTAACTTAGCTAACCGGATCCCCGCTTGAGGCTCCGTATTCAGCAGCCGGACAAAGTCCTGAGCAGGCATATTCCCAATCACGGTAGGAGCCAGGGTAATGACATCGGTCGATCGGGGAACCTCATCCAGGGGAGCCATCTCCCCAAACAATTCCCCCTTTCCCAAAATATTAAGAGTTACTTCCCGTCCATCCAGGTTGTAAGTCCGAATTTTTACCCAACCGCTTAAAATAAAATAAACTGAACTGCCCCAATCATTTTCCAGCAAAATGACTTGATTGGGGGGGTGACTACGGATGACCACATTCGCCGTTGCCCGCTCCACGGCTTCCTCCGGTAATCCCTCAAAGAAAGGGGCCAAGCGAATGGAAAGGCTAGGAGAGTGATCTCGAGAACTAAACCGATCTTCCATCGAGTGCAACATTAAGAGTTCTCAGGTCAGAATAAATAATAATCTACTGGCACAATTCAGTTGAAAGAACTCAAACTTTCCTTGGATATCTATAAAAAAACAGGGACTACCTTTAAAGGAACTTCCCACTAATAACGAGAAATTAAGGAATCGCAGGGGGCCTATGCAATAAGACTTCACATAATCCTCTCAAAGTTTGGCAACGGTAAGATCAAAACTGAGTTGATTTTTCTAGAAACCTGCCATTCTCCCAGGCTCCTAAAGTAGACTTGTGCAACAGAATAGAGCCAATAGTACACAATAGAATCAATTGCACAAAAGGGTTTTGTTATCGGGGTGATATTAGGGAGCAATTTTAGACCACTATAGCTTGAGGGGATACGGCTTGCACTACATTGATGGTTTTCTACTCAAGCGTCAAATCACCGTATCCTTAGCCCTCTTCTACTCGTTACTATCAGGGGTTAGATTGTGATTTCTCAGAAGGATCAAATCCAGGCATTAATCGCTGAGATTGATAGTGTTCTCCAAAAGACCAACCCGCGTCTGCTCTGGAGAGCATCAGGAGAGGCTACCCAACAGCGGCAGGTGTTGGAGCGGGTACGAAATTATTTAGTGTCTCTACAACAACCAATGATCGCTCCAGCAAGTCCAGACCCAGGCGCAGCTATTCTGTCGCAGGATCTGTACTACCAACCTTCCCAGGAACCAACCCGATCGCCCGCTTTTGAACCCCCCTCCCCTGCCAGTGACACAACTCAGCAGTTGTTGGAGCGAGTATTGCAGGAGATCAGTCAACTACGAGCCAGTCTGACCTCTCCGAACCAGCACCCGGCCAGCGCCGAGTTGATTCAGGTCTCAATGAATCGCCTCCAGGAACACTTAACTCAACAAATTGCTCAAGCCCTTAGCCCAACAGGAGGTCACCCTTTTCCGCCCCGTTCTGATTATATGTTGGGTACAGGAATGCCTCCCTCAGCCCTGTCCACAACGCAATATGAACAGTTCCAGGCTCTCCGGAGACGCTCTGACCAGATGCTGGTCAACCTGGATGCGACCTTAAATATCGTCTTTGAATCGTTGCAACGAAATATTCAGACCTACCAGGACTCGCTTGCCCAGGGACTGGAACGGATGCACAGTTTGGGGCAGCAGAGCGAAATGACGTTCAAAGCGCTAGTAGAAATGCTGGCTCAACAGCTCCGGCAGGAAGTCTCTGCTTACTTGCCGTCTACCGCTGAGATTTCCCGATCGCATCCCACTTCTATTACTGGCACCAATCCAACATCCCAACCTCCGACTCCAGCAACTCCTCCGACTTCAAAAACTGAGATTGCTCCAGAATCTGTCTCCTCCCCCCCAGTAAGTCCGGTCGCTTCCTCTGCCCCATCTCCCTCATTTGTCCCTAATTTTCCCTATGCAGGTACAGAAATCTTGACAGCAGATCGTTCCTACCCAGAAGGAACTGTTTCAGCAACACCTGCAGTAGAGTTGCCTCCCTTGCCAGCGGATTCAGCCGCCAATGCTGAGATCGCCGCCTGGTTAGATTTTGCCAGAAGCCAGGAACAGCCACCGCAAGCCGCCGCCACGCAACAGGAACCAACCTTGCCCACTCTGGATTTAAGCGATTTGGAATTGGCACCAGCAACCTCGCTGCACCCGGCCTCTCAGGAAGCTACCGAGCATCCTGCAGCGGTGGCTCAGCATGAAGAGGAGTCCACCGAGATTGATGCCGCCCTGAAACTTCTGGAAAACTTGAGTACGGAATTGCATACAGCTTTCCCTTCCCTGGCTGTGGCAGATGCAGAAGCCCAATTGGATGCTATGCTCGGCAGTACTTCGCTCACAGGAGAGGATGTTGCTCTACCAGAAATTCCCGCTGACGCACGGGATGAACTGGATGAGTTCTACCAGAGCTTGTTTGGGGCATCTCAGGGGGGGGGAGCTGAGATTGAACCTACCCCTGAAACGCAATCTGAACCTGCACCCAAAGCAACCTTATCCTCGATCGCTCCTACCGTTGCAAAGCCGCCCTCTGCTAGTGAAGAACTATTCCTGGAAAACCTGTTTGGGGAAGCCCCAACTCTACCCCCGATTCAGCTTCCTGACAACCTGTTGGATGACTTAACCGACCTGGAAGCGTCCCCAAATCGGCCCGATCTGGTCATTCCTTCCCCACCTGCTGTTGATCAAGAGGCTGTGTTGTTTTCAGCGTCAGATCAAATCAGTTCCCTGGCTGATTTATTTAGCGATGTTCAGACGGAACAGGAACATTCCACTCCCGTTGAACCTCCAATCGCGCCACCACCCAGCACTTCCGCAGGAAATGATAGGGCGATCGCAGTTCCCGTTGAACAGACCTACAGTGAATTGAGCCAGAGTGACGCACCCACCCCTCCGCAACTCTTCTCACCAGAAAAGCACGAGTTTGAGGGTGCTCCCGATCCTTTAGAAGATGCTCTGGAGGAACAATATACTCGGGCAGCCTTTGATGAAAATCTGTTACCCGATGCCCCAACAGATGCGGTAGCTCCCAATCTGGAACTAGATGAGTTGACGCTCTCTAGTCTGAATGAGGATCTGGTCAATTTAGAAAACTTTAGCCATGAGTTTGGGTCTGCTGATGTGCATCAGGAATCGGCGATCGCTCAACCCAGGGATCTTCCCCTATCGTCCCCACCAGCTTTTACCCTGAATAAATTTGCTGCCGATCTTGCACCAACCATTCCACCCGCTGCATCCTCCTCCCCGTCCTCTACACCTGAAATTCCAGCAGAGGATTACACCTCACCCTTTACGCTAGAAGGCATGGATGACATCTTTGAGGATGTAAATCCGATTAGTCCGTCCACAGCCTCTCCTGCGATCGGCAGCCGAAATCCCCCCATCAAAGAGATTCCTCCATTCCAGCCCTCATCTGTGGTGCAAAAACCAGAGGTCGGAAATGTGCCCCCATTTCAGCTAGAACGATTAGATAGTTTATTTATTGAAGCGGAAAACTTATTTGTTGCCGAATCCTCTACTCCAGAGACGGCTTCCACAGACATTTCAGAGCAAAATCTGGATGAGGCATTTGAAAGCCTGATGGGACCGATCGCGGCTCCTGATGCAACAGAAGTACCCCCTGCAACCCCACCATCAGATTTCGAAAAAAAAAGCGCTAACTGAACTGTCTTCTCCCAATTCATTCCAGGATTCCTCGCAATCGGGGGCCAAAGCCTGGTATCTAGGTCTGGATATTGGCACCACCTCGATCGCAGCGGTTTTGTTTAATCCAATTACGTCTCAACAGCACCCCTTATCCTGGCCTGAATCCAGTTCCTCCACTGGTTCTTTAGTTCCTCCATTGCATAGCTTTAAGCCCTACCTAAATGTAGCCATTCCTTTCTGTTCTCCCCAAACTCACGAGTGGGAACCCAAAATTCAGCGATCGCTGGGTCAGGCTATCCCCTTAGCAACAGTAGAACAGTCTCTGGTGGCCCGCTTAACTCCTCTGGCCAATCCTAAAACAAATGCCACAGAAACAGGTTGCACAGCCGTCGGATTAGATACCTCTACACTGAATCAAGTGATGAACCATTTGGCAGGAGTAATCCTGAGCTATCCCGTGGGAGCCTCCGATGCCTATTGTTTCAACCTGCGTGAGATTGTGCTGGCGACTGGCCTGGTATCCAAACCGGAACAAATTTTCTTCGTGGAAGAGGCGATCGCGGCCTTGTTATCAGAACTGCACCAACCAAAGCAGGTAGCGGCTCCTGCTGAATCAACTGCTCTCTTGGATCCCGACGCTCCAACAGCACTCACTGAAGTTGTCTTGGTCATCAGTGCGGGAGCGACCAGTACCGATCTTCTGTTGGCCCATCTGCCTAACAATCCCTACGAACTGCAGCGTTCAGACCTGGTGCTGCGTCGCTGCTCTTATGGCGGCAATGCCCTCGATCAGGATATTCTTTGTCAGTTGTTGTACCCCTTGCAGGGCAATTGGGCAGAACTCACAGATCTACTGACCCCTTTGGCGGGAGAACCTGACTTAGAAATTCGCTACCAATTGCAGCAGAAACTCGCAAGCAGTGACTTAGGACAACAGTTGTTAACCCAGCTTAGATCGCTGAAACTCAAACTGGTTCAGGGAGATGCCACCTTTGCCTGGAAACAGGAATGCTACAGCCTGCGCCAAACTGATTTTCATCACTGGGTCATGGCACCCTATTTGCAACAAATTCACCGGGAGTTAAGTCTGTTACTGATTCAGGCTGGTTCTAGCTTTGAGGCTATTCGACAGGTGATTTGTACCGGGGGCACAGCTTCTATCCCAGCGATCGCCCAGAGCTTGCAAGCCAAATTTCCCACAGCCCAAATCATTCAAGATCCAGGACTAGAAGAGGGGGCTACTGCGGTCAGTCATCAACGCATTAGTTCAGGATTATCACTGCTACCACTGTTTCCTGGCGTTCTGGATCGGATGCGCCATCAGTACAGCGAACTCTTTCTGTTACGCCAGTTGCTGGAAGCGTTTCTCAGCCAACCAAAGCAACCCCTATCCAGTTCTCGCATCCTACAACGACTGAAGGAGCAGGGACTGAACACTGACGACTGTGAAACCGCGATCCTGAATTTCCTGGAAGGGCAGATCCCTACAGGGCTAGTACCTGGTCGCGCGAGTGCCATGCTGTTTGCAACGGATGCCCACTCCCCAACGAAAGAACTGGTTCATCTTGCCGCGCCCCTCTTTTCCCGGCAGGACAATTATCTGTATCAGGTGGTTCCCAAACAGCGCGATCGTCTCTGGGCTTACCTGCAACTCATCCTGGCGAACACTCGGCAAACCCTGACAGAACCATTGATAGCAAACCTGATTACCACTTCAGCAAGCCAGTCACCCGATTCTTAGTCGCACTTCTGCTGTCTGGTCAAAAATCATTTGATGAATTTTGCTGGTTCGGTTGACGGCCAGCAACCCTATGGGAAACCAGTTGTGCTTTCCTTACGGTACTATCTTGATAAAGATTAAGTTGCGAAAGAGTTCCATTTATGAGACGGCTCCTCCATCAACCCGCTATTCATTGGTTGCGATCGCGGCTCATGAACCCGTTGGCTTCGTTGCACCGGCTCTACCTGACAGCGATCGCCCTACTTCTAGTTACTCAACTGATTGCCGCTCCGGCTTCGGCGACCAGCATTTATGAGATTCCTGAGCTCAGCTCAGATACCTGGGTGATTGATAAGGCTGATATTTTGAGCCGAAGCAGTGAAGGAAAGGTCAGTTCGGAATTTTCTGACTTAGCGAAAACAACGGGATACGAGGTGAGATTTGTCAGCATTCACCGCCTGGACTATGACGAGACTGCTCAGACGTTTGCAGACAAATTGTTTGAACGCTGGTTTCCCACTCCGGAGGAGCAAGCCAAGCAGGTGTTGCTAGTGATTGATAATGTCACCAACAACACGGGGATTCGGACAGGGGAACAGGTAAAACAGGTGATGTCCGATGCGATTGCTAACAGTGTGGCCCAGGAAAGCGTACTAATTCCCCTGAAAGAAGGCAACAAGTATAACCAGGCCATCCTAGGAGCCAGCAATCGCCTGGTCGCTGTCCTCTCTGGTCAGGCAGATCCTGGCCCACCGGAGCTAAAGAGTAATGTAATGGTAGAAGGTACGTTTGCCACCCCGGAGAAAACCAAATCCAGTAACGCGACGGTTTGGGTGGTTGGCTTTTTAATTGTGGCGACGATCGTGCCCATGGCAACCTATTACTTCTATCAGTGGATGGGATCTCGCTAATAACGAGATGATGGGATAACGAGATGATTCTCCCACCCTCCCATCATCTGATCACCGCACCACCCCATGACCTTCCTGCGTAGTTCTGGCCCAGGTTTGCCCAGCCAATCTACACCATTCTTATTCTTTCGACAAAGTGATTTGAAAATCATTTAAAATTTTCTAATCCTTCGTAACTTATGCTTACGGAGCAAGGGAGCCTGCTGGACAATCATTGCAAAGTTCCCCAATAAATCATGGGTATCTGATTCTATGAAAAAGCTGATTCGGGGTCTGCGAGAGTTCAAAACCTCATATTTTTCCAGCTACCAGGATTTATTTGAACAACTCTCTCATGGCCAGAAGCCCAGGGTATTGTTCATTACCTGTTCAGATTCTCGGATTGTGCCGAACCTGATCACCCAAACGGAACCAGGCGAAATTTTTGTCATCCGCAATGCTGGCAATATTATTCCTCCCTTTGGGGCCGCCAATGGTGGGGAGGGAGCCGCTGTTGAATACGCGATTCATGCTCTGGGAATTCAACAAATTATTGTCTGTGGGCATTCGCACTGTGGAGCGATGAAGGGACTGTTGCAATTGGGTAGTCTGGAAGAAGAAATGCCACTGGTATATGACTGGCTAAAACATGCAGAAGCCACTCGTCGCCTGGTCAAGGAGAATTACCAGGGATTTTCTAAAGATGAATTGCTGGAAATTGCGATCGCCGAAAACGTTTTGACCCAGATTGAAAACCTGAAAACCTATCCTGTAGTTCACTCCCGTCTGTACCAGGGCAAACTCAGCATTTACGGTTGGGTGTACCTGATCGAAACTGGGGAAATCCTCGCTTATGACCCCGAAACTCATACCTACATGCCACCGCAAACCCAGATTGAGCTATCTAAACCGGGTCAATTTCTGAAAACCCAAGCTCCTCCCGTACCCGTAACCTGTGATTTACCTGTGCGCCACTTCCCCGAAGTTCCCAACCCTGAAGTTAAGCCTGAGCCTCGGGTTGCTCAGACAGCCGTAGGAAGTGGGAGTGGAGTCTATCCTGGCAATGGCAGTGCTAAGGAAGCCCCCGGTGGAATTGATTGGCTGTCTCCGGAGCAGGCCGATCGCATTTTCCGAGGTTCGGCTGGCAGACGCTAGTAGTCTGTTCTAGCCATCTTTTAGCTCAGCGATCGCCCGGTTCAGATTCCAGATCTCTGACTTCTTGCTTAAACCCAACTTAGAAGCTGGATATTTGGCAAGAAGTCGGAGATCTATGCTGAAGTGAGCAAGAGAAAGTGCGATCGCTACTATTTAACGAGTAAAAACCGCACTTTATGCAGAACAAAAGCAAATCAGTACTCAGTAAAACCCTTTTCATTCTGAAATTGTTGCCTGAAGGTTCTACCACTGATGCCTGAAACGATCCACCCGAGTTTATTTCAGCCTTTTTGGTGATTATGAAGGCCCAGAGATTTTATGCTTTAGCTTCGCACTTGCACAGGCATTACTAGATAGGTCATCTTCAAGCCACCCAGCGGTGTGAGAATCGCAGGACTAGTGGGTGTGTTGAATTGCATTTGCACTTCTGAAGTCGTTAACACCTTAAGGCCATCCAGCAGATAGCGCACATTAAACGCAATCACCAAATCCTCGCCAGAAACCTGAGCAGGAATGGTTTCCTCTCCCCGACCGACATCCGGCGCATCCACTGAAAGAGCCAGTTGCTGTTTGCCATTGCTGATCGTCAGTTTGACAATGTTGTTTTTCTGATCCGCCAGTACTGCAATCCGCTCCAGGGCACTCAGGAAGAGACGACGCTCGACCGTCAGCTGGTGAGAAAACTGTTTGGGAACCAATTGGCGGTAGTTGGGATATTGCCCTTCCAGGAGGCGGCTAACGAGGCGCTGGTCGATCCAGTCGAAGATTACCTGGCTACGATCGAACGTCACCGATACCGTGCTTTCCGCCTGCCGTTCCAGCATCTTGGTCAACTCTTGCAGGGCTTTGGCGGGAATGGTGACATCTACCTGTTCCTCTACTGCTCCCTTTTTGGCAGATTTTGCAGGGGGTTTGGCCTCATCTGTGCTGGAAGTTTCTACTACAGCAAGACGGTGCCCATCCGTGGCGGCAAACTCCAGGCCGGTCGGGTTAATCGTCAGGTGAATCCCAGTCAGGACTTGTTTCGTTTCATCACTACTGGCCGCAAACAGGGAACTCCGCAACCCATCGAGCAGCGCGATCGCAGGCAATTGCAACGTCTCACCATCGGCCACTTCCGGCAGGGCGGGGAACTCTTCAGCACTCATCCCCCGCACCTGATAGCGTCCAGAAGCGCAGGTAAGCGTCGTCAGGTAGCTGGCATTCTCCTCCGGTTCATCGTGCATCCCATCGTCCAGGGTGATGTCACCGTCGGGTAAACGGGATACGATATCGGTCAGCAATCGAGCCGGGAGAGTCAGTTTACCCCCCACCTCGACTGCCGCCGGAAAACTGGTTTGAATGCCCAAACTGAGATCAAAGGCGCTGAGGCCGACTTGCTGAGTTTCCGGGTCAGCCACTAGCAAGACGTTTGCAAGAATGGGGTGAGACGGACGACTGGCAACAGCGCGGCTAACGAGGGAAAGGCAGGTACTCAGGCTATTTTGGGAACAAACCAGTTTCATGGAGAGACGTTCTGAGATCATTGCCTGGAGATCCTACCACTGAAGTCTGAAACGATCCACCTGAGCTTATTTCAGGCTTTTTCTGTACCGCGATCGATCTCTAACTTAAGAAAAACTTATTTAAACCAGTAGTAGTAGGGAGTGTGGAAACTGTGGAAAAGATCGTAGGATCGCGATTCTAAGCCTTTCAAGCCGATCTAAACCTGTGGATAACTTGTGGAAATCTACCCTGGTTTTCCACATGATTATTTATACTTAGTCAAACTTTCCACGATCGCTGGATCGTTATAAACTGATTTTCCACATGGTTTTCCACAGGTTTTGGGTAGGTTTTCCACAGCAAAATTACTGCTTTACATTTATTTACCTGCTTTAAACACAAAAATTTAACTCTATTTTTGGCTGAGATCATTCTGGAACGATCGCCTATAATCAAGTAGGGATAGGCGTTTGGATCATTTGTATCAAGGTTGGATCTAAAGCTTGGAGGCATGGTTTCTCAAGGCTGATCCGGTTCAAAAGACTGGCAATGGCGAATGGGAACAGCAAGTTTTCCCCAACCTGCTCAAGCTCAGCAAGATGGAGAATGATTCAGCCTTTTCAGGGTGAGTTGACATAAACTTAACTGATAAGCAGACCTGATCGAGCCATATCCCTAATCCCTAATTCCCCATCCCTACTGCTTACCTTTATGCCGAGATTGACTGGCGATGTTGATGCGATCGCTCAACTGCCTTAAGGTTTGGGCCATCGCTGGGTCATTGTCCTTGAGTTGGGCAATCTTATCGCAGCTATACATCACGGTTGTATGATCCTTGCCGCCAAATACCTCGCCAATTTTGGGCAGGCTGAGTTCGGTATGCTGCCGCATCAGGTACATTCCCACCTGACGAGCCGTACTGACTTCTCGCCTGCGGGAATTGCCCTTTAGATCCTCGATCTGCACATCAAAGTTTTCGGCAATCACCATCAGCACATCATCGGGAGAAGCCTCGACTTGCTCCACGGGAGGATTCAGAACCGGGGCAATGTTGTCTACTGTCATCGGCAGGCCCGCGATCGAGATATAGGCCACAGCCCGAATCAACGCCCCTTCCAGTTCCCGGATGTTGGAAGTGTAGCTAGAAGCGATGTACTCAATTACTTCACGGGGCAGGCGCATATTTTCGTATTCTGCTTTCTTTTGCAGAATCGCCATCCGGGTTTCCAGATCGGGAGGCTGGATATCAGCAATTAGTCCCATCGAAAAGCGGGAACAGAGGCGTTCCTGCAGACGCGGAATCTGGTTGGGCGGTCGATCGGACGCGAGTACCACCTGTTTTCCAGCTTCATGCAGGGTATTAAACGTATGGAAAAACTCTTCCTGAGTGTATTCCTTCCCCTCGATGAACTGGATGTCATCCACCAGCAATACATCTGCTGCCCGGTAATGCTCCCGGAAACTCTGCATATTGTCCCGACGAATCGCGGTAATCAGGTCATTGGTAAATTGTTCTGTAGAAACGTAAAATACCCGCGATGAAGGACAAATTTCCAGACGGTAATGGCCGATCGCCTGCATCAGGTGAGTTTTGCCCAATCCTACTCCGCCGCATAAAAATAGTGGATTAAATTCCCGACCGGGAGATTCGGCGACGGCCAGAGAGGCAGCATGGGCCATCCGGTTGTTGGAGCCAACCACTAGCCGCGAGAAGACATACTTGGGGTTCAGTTCACTGGAGCGGCGACGTTCTCCATTTCCAGGCTCTGCAGCGATCGGGGCTGGGGGTGGGGCGGCGGGACTGAGGGGAGAGGCTTCTGTTTGAAAGGTGAGAAAAAAATCAGGATCCACTGGATTGCCGTTGTCATCACAGGCGACGGTCATAATAATGTCAACCGGACGACCCAGAATTTCATGGATAACTTCGGTAATTGTTTTGATGTAATACTTCTGCAACCAATTGCGGGCGAAAGGATTGGGGGTGCGCAGAATCAGCCGCTTTTCGCTCAACTCTTCCACCACTGCCGTTTTGATCCAGGCTTCGTAGGTCGGGCGACTGAGTAAGAGCTGCAAACGCTCTAGCGCTTCAGACCAAAAACTCTCAATCTCTGTCAATTCCACTTCCACGACTGACCTCAGTTCCTTACCTACAGGAAAAGCGAACCTTTAGCACGATCGCTAAAGGTAGCGGAGTGATGCCCAACTAGGCCGACTTTCCAGCATCTAGACTGTAACCCCTTTCAAGTTCTCTATACGACTACATATAGAGTTAAATTAAAAATTTCACGCATATTTTAATCTATATATAGTGTATCAGGTCGCTGCAGTCTGCCAAGGTTGATGTGTACTACTGAAAGCGGTACACTGGCGACCAACCCTGACTCAAAGATGCTTACAGCAGTCTACCCTATCTACCTGAAAAAGATAGATCGACTGCATGTGAAGTTTAATATTCAGTGGTTGGCTCGTGGTTTGTGGTGCGAGGCGCGTAATGCCTGTTCCCTGTCTCCTTCCCCGATTCCCTACTCTCTTCCGGATAACGTTGGCGTTTGAATCACTGGTTCTGGCAAACTGGCCTGCATTTTGAGGCAATTGCGGCCATTCACCTGTAGCCGATATTCCACCTGATCCATCAGCCGATTCAGAATTAACCAGCCATAGCCATTTTCTTGTTTAGCTTCGGGGGAGGGGGGTAAATAGGTAGACAAATCAAAGCCCTGTCCATGATCCCAAATTTCCAGAGCAATATCCCGGTTTTTCAACTCCAGACGAATTAAAACAGGCAGGTTGGGCTGGTTTTTGTGGGCGTGGCGAACCACGTTGGAATAAGCTTCGACCAATACGAGCCGTAACCGATTGGACTGGCGGGGCCAATCGACATGATCTCCTAGTTCGACTTCTAAACTGCCCAAGAGCCAGTTCTCAACAATCGTTAAAAACTTTAAATTGCTCGGTACGTGAAGTTCGGTTCTCATTGACTACAGGACCTCCAGTGAGAGTAGCGTTTGGTCATCTTCCTGAATTGTGTTGTGCGATCGAATGCGGGCTAACAAATGGCTCAGATCCAGAGGCTCTTGCTCCTGGATCAGCAGGTTCCACAGGCCCGTCTGTTGCAGCATAGAACTAGACGGGGACATATCGTCTTTCTGGGCTGGTAGGGAGGGGGCAACCGTTGCTTCGGTAATCCCATCACTGGTCAGCAGCAGTACCTCACCCGACTTTAAGTCCAGGGTTCCAGCGGCGGCCTTCCAATCGGGAAGAATGCCCAGCGGAATGCCCCTGACTTTTAAGTAGTTGGGTTCGATCGCGGTTTTGGCTTTGTTCGTGCTATGCATTTTGGCCAGAGCTGGCCGCGACCACACCAGGGGATAAATATGGCCCGCATTGGCGTACACCAGTTTCTGGGTGGACGGGGTATACCGGGCCAGCACCATGGTAATGAAGCAGTTAGCACTGATCAGGTCGTTGGCAAGGCTCCGGTTGAGATTTTGCATCACCCGATCAGGCTCCGGAGGTAACTCTTGAGAGAGTTCCCGGCGGAGGACGGAGATTGCACTGGCCATGAATAAAGCCGCAGGGACTCCTTTACCCGAAACGTCCCCAACCGCCAGCCAAATGTCACCTTGGGGATGGGTATACACCTCAAAGAAATCTCCTCCGACTTCCCGTGCCGGATAGCAACAGGCCTGTACCTTCATGCCGTCTAATTCTGGCCAGCTTTGGCGCAACAGGTTTTCCTGAATCTGCCGAGCGACTTCCAACTCTGCTCGCATTTGTTCGGCTTGTTTCTGGCTCCGCTGATACAGTTTGGCCTGGGATATGGCCAGAGATGCCTGTTCAATCACACCATTCAATAAGTGCAGATCTTCCGCTGACCAGGGACGATCGCTCCTGGGTCGCTCCATCGCCAGCACTGCCAAAAAATCATCCTGGTAAATCAGAGGGACGGCTAACTGATGGCAACCTGCATCTGATTCCCCTGTGGTTTGAAGCTGACGAGTTCCTAAAACGGATTTTACTAATGAATTTTCCTGAGCCAGCAGACCCGTGCATGCTGCAGCAGAACTTTCGGTCGCACTGGAAACTGATTGACTGGAAGAGGTATAACGGAATACGGTAGGGGCCAGACTATCTCCCTCGACGGGGTGTAACACACATTGACTGGCGGCAAAGGTTTGGCCCAGGGTGGCCGCGATCGTCTGCAACATACTTTCATAGTCCAGCGATTCCCGAATAGCAGTCGTAACCGCGTTAAATAACGATTCCTGCCGCAGCGCCCGTTGCAACTCCTGGGTGCGTTGTTTTACTACCCGGTAGGTTTCCGCCGCTTGCTCCACCACCACTTTGAGTTGATCAGGCACCCAGGGTTTGGTGACGTACTTAAACACTTTGCCTGCGTTGATTGCCTCAACCAAGTCTTCCGCATCTGTATAGCCTGTGAGCACAATCCGAATGGTGTCCGGGAAGCGATCGATCGTTTTGCTTAAGAACTCAGTTCCCAGCATTTCTGGCATCCGCTGATCAGAGATAATGATCGCCATTTCTCCCTGCTCATCCAGGATTTTTAACGCTGCGATCGCGCTATCTGCTTTGATGACATCAAACTCTCGTCGAAAGGTGCGATAGAGTAATGCCAGATTATCCGGTTCATCATCTACCACCATCAACTTTAGTTTTCGCTCTGTTTCCTCAGTCATGTGATACCCCGCTATGCGCGTATGAGTCTTTTCACTGCCGCTCAGCGCAATAATGCCTTGGTTTTCTTCTGATCAAAATACCCCGGACGATGAATGGGCTAACAGACTGAGAGAAACTGGAATTATTGCTTTGGCTCTTCCAGACGGCGATACTGGTAGGCTTCTGTTTTGGCTCCCCAAACCTGCTGGCCATTTGCATCGAAGCCCCGATCCCAGGTATTCATCCCAGTTGGAGTGAGTTCAATCCGGTTGGTGATGCGAACGGCTCCCCGGTAATTGGCAGGACAGCCATTGATGGGAGTGTTGCCAATGTAAGTGTTGCCGGATGGCTTCAGGAAGATGCTGCAAACGTAGGTACCCAAGTCGCTTAAGTTCAGGGTGCGTTCAGCCAGGGGTTTGTTGCACAATCCGGCAAAAGTAGAGGCAGTGGTCGGTCGGAATGAGAGCGATCGCACACTTTGGGTAACGGGACTGGGAGAAATTTGTAAAAATCTTTGCCGGTAGGATTTTGAGAGATTATTGGTGAGAGCCTGCTCCTGGCAGAGAAAAATGGAACCAGGATCAGCGCTCGCCTGGGCAACCTGAATGCGGCAGGTGGTCATCTGAACCCTGGGTGCTTCAGGATTTTCTATGGATTGAGCCGAAGTCACCATCTGCCCTTCTAGTAAAGCGGCTACATCTTGAGCCTGTTGCTTTAAAGACTTGGTTGGCCCGGTTCCAGGTTGGGCCTGAGCTGGGTAGATCCCTGCTATTCCAGATAGGCTAATTATTAGAGCGATCGCACATGAGGCTGTTCCAGTTCCCACCGCACGCTGATTGCTGATCGACATGACTTCTCCCATTGATTTGCAAATCCCTTGGCTGCCCTGTGCCACGTACCTGATGGCATTTTTTATAGCGTAACCCACTGGAGCCGTCAGGGAGTTGATCCTGGAATAGGAGCAGGGTGTGGCAACGATAGAATAGGGAGGAATCACCGGAGTTCGGATCTGCGATCGCCTGTGAAGTTTGATGACCCCCTTGTTACTAACTGAGTCTAGATGATGGAAAACGCAACCATTAACTGTGCCGAAGCCTGTGTAAACGGGTGTGTTTTAGGAGATAAATGCCCCAATCTGGAATATAAAAATCAGGCTATGAAGTTTGTTAATTCAACGTCTCTAGATCAAATGCACCAAATTGCCGAGGCGGCCCTGCGCAAAAAAATGATGGAACCTCCCAAATGGGTATTTCCAGAAGATTAAACGGTTGCTTTCATGAATAAGCTTTGACCTCTTGCAAAAGAGGCAGAACAGGAAATAAATCTTGTCCAAGTCCAGAAGTGGAATTTGTCTGATCGGAAAACGATTGTTCTCTAGCTGGATTTGGTTGATGAACTGGCTCTGCCTCTTTTCGCTAAACCAGCAAGACGACCATTAAACCAGAACGAGCGGGGGTTTGTTGGTTAACGTCCAACTTGCAGGAATGGGGGATGGGAGTTCTACGCTGGACGCAAAATTAGTCCCATTCATAACCCAAATTCCATTTTCCCCAGTAACATAATTTCGCCACAGGAAATCGGGCTGTCCGTCTCCGGTAAAGTCAGCTAAGCCGCTGAGTACCCAATTCGGAGGACTAAATACTTGTAGGGTGACACCGGAAACAACAGAGGTTCCGTTCATTGCCCAATAGCCAAGGGTTCCATCCGTATAATTCTGCCACAGCAGATCGGGTTGACCATCACCGTTCAGGTCGCCTACTCCAGCAATTGCCCAATTTGTTGGTACGGTTCCCAAAGACACTGTACCAGCTAAGCTAGTGCCGTTCATCAACCAGAAGCCATTATCGCCCGTGATGTAGTTGCGCCAAACGATATCTACTCCGCCATCGCCTACAAAATCTCCAGTGCCAACGATGTACCAACCAGCAGGCGCAGAAGGTAAGGCGACAGAGCTAAGGGACGTAGTGCCGCTCATCAACCAGACGAGGTTTTCGCCAGTTGCATTGTTCCGCCACAACAGATCCCGTTGTCCGTCTCCATTAAAGTCACCGGAACTGGCGATCGCCCAATTTGGATCAGGGGTTGGAGCAAGAGAAGTGACAACAGCGGTACTGAACACAACTCCATCTAGTAACCAGAATCCATTGGTATTGGTACTGCTCTCACGCCAGATCAGATCAGATTTATTGTCTCCGTTAAAGTCAATAATGAATGGATTGCGGTTGGTGAAGTTGAAGGTCACTGGGGTAGCAACTCCAGTGGCAGTTGCAGTGACATTGTAGGTTCCCAGTTGATTGTTAGCGACCAAGGGAGAAGCAGTGGCAATGCCAAGACCATTGGTGGTAACGGTCACACTGCCGTTGAAGGTAGCTCCAGGACCACTAGAAGCGCACTGAAGGTAACGGTATTGCCTGCAATAGGGTTACCAAATGCATCCGTAACTCGAACTCGTAGCGGGTTAAACAGAGTGCGATTGATATCGACTACCTGAGTTGTTGCTACCGTTGGAATCACGACGCTGGCGGCAGCGGCATTCACAGTTAGGTTAGAAAGTACCGCAGGCAGATTGCCGCTGCTAACCGTAAAGGTTTGATTGCCTGCTGTCCTTAAGTTGGTGGTAAAGCTACCTGTGCCGTTGGTGAGTGGGGCGCTGGTTGGCAATACAGCCTGGCTGTCACTGCTGGCAAAGGCGATCGGGGTTGTATAACCTGGAGTGACATTCCCAAACGGATCTTGGGCCGTTACGGTAAAAGTTTGATTAACTCCAGCGGTGGTGGTGCTGGGTAAGCCAGTGACAATGATCTGGCTCGTCGCTGCTGGGTTTACGGTGATTCCTGTCTGAGTGGCCGTAATGCTGTTGTTTGCCAGATCGGTGGCGGTTAGCGATCGGGTACCAGCCGTCTTCAAGGTCGCGGTGAAGTTACCAACCCCATTGACCAAACCGCTGCTATTAGGCAAGACAGCTTGACCATCAATTGCTGGTGAAGACAACTACCCCTGTGTAGCCCGGAGTCGTGTTGCCAAAGGCATCTTGAGCTGTAACTGTGAAGGACTGTTGATTTCCTGCCGTTACTGTGGAGGGGAAGCCAGAGAGCAAGAAAGTGCTGGTTGCTGCTGGGGTGACGGTAATGCCGGCTTGGTTTCCAGTCAGGCTGGCGTTGGTGGAATCGCTAGCGATTAACGTTTGACTCCCTGCTGTTCTCAGGGTGGCATTGAAAGTACCTGTGCCATTGGTCAAGGTTGAGTTAGCTGGTAATATGGCCTGACCGTCACTACTGGTAAACAGTAGCGTGCCAGTGTAGCCCGTTGCGATGTTGCCAAAGGGATCTTGAGCTGTCACGGTAAAGGATTGCTGGGTTCCGGCTGTGGTCAGTGCTGGGAAGCCAGACACCAGCAGGGTACTGGCGGCGGCCGGATTAACGGTGATACCCGACTGAGTACCAGTTAAGGAAGGATTGCCCGTGTCGGTGGCGCTCAGCGATCGCGTTCCTGCTGTCCTTAATGTGGCGTTGAAGGTGCCTGTGCCGTTTGTCAGTCTGGAATTGCTAGGTAAGGTCGCCTGTCCATCGTTACTGGTGAACAGTACCACCCCGTTGTAGTTGGTGTCTGTGTTACCAAAGGCATCTTGAGCCGTGACAGTGAAGGCTTTTTGGGTGCCTGCTACGGATGGATTGCCAAATCCAGAGACCACGAACCGACTGGCTGCTGCGGGAGTTACAGTAATGCCCGATTGTGTGCCTGTAATCGTGTTGTTGGTGGAGTCAGTGGCAGTGATCGATCGCGTCGTACCTACGGTTCTCAGAGTGGCGTTGAAGGTGCCTGTGCCATTGGTCAGAGTGGCATTCGTCGGGAGAACCGCCTGACCGTCATTACTGGTGAACAGCAGTACACCATTGTAACCCGTGGCAGTATTGCCAAACTCATCCTGAGCCGTGACGGTGAGGGACTGGGATGTACCCGCAACTACGGTGGTCGGGAACCCGGAGACTAAGAGTTTCGTCGCTGTGGACGGCAGAATCGTGATGCCAGTCTGTACGCCAGTAATGCTGGAGTTCGTGCTATCCGTTGCTCTCAGGGATTGGGTTCCAGCCGTTTTCAAGGTGGCGCTAAAGGTACCTGCTCCATTGGTTAACCTGGCATTGGTCGGGAGAACCGCCTGACCATCACTGCTGGTAAACAGCACGGTTCCCGTGTAGCCGACTGCTGTATTGCCGAAAGGATCCTTAGCCAGGACATCGAAGGTTTGCGCAGTGCCTGCGATCGTGTTGTTGGGGAAACCCGAAACCACAAAGCTACTGGCTGCCGCTGGAGTCACCAGAATATTCGATTGGGTGCCTGTAATGCTGGAATTGCTGGCATCCGTTGCCGTGACTGATTGAGGACCAGCGGTTCGTAATGTTGCCCCAAAGGTGCCTGTACCATTGACCAGCGTTGCATTTGTGGGGAGTACGGCTTGTCCATCGCTGCTGGTGAATAGCACCACACCGTTGTAACCCGTTGTGATATTGCCAAAGGCATCTTTAGCTGTGACTGTGAAGGGTTGAGAGGTGCCAGCTACGGTGGTGGCGGGTAGTCCAGCAACAACCAGAGTGCTGGTGGCGGCTGGGGTGATCGCGATGCCCGTTTGGGTGCCTGTAATCGCCGAATTGACGCTATCTCTGACTGTCAAGGACTGAGTGCCAGCGGTTTTCAGGCTGGCATTAAAGGTGCCTGTGCCATTGGTCAGAGTGCCGTTGGGCAGTAAAGTGGCCTGACCATCACTGCTGGTAAACAAGAGCACGCCGTTGTACCCTGTGGCAGTGTTACCAAACGCATCTCTGGCTGTTACGTTGAAAGACTGAGAGGTGCCAGCAGTGGCTGTTTGGGGGAAGCCAGAAACGAGGAAGTTATTGGCTGAGGCTGGGTTGACGGTAATCGAGACGGGCGTGCTGGTGAGATTGCCACTATTGGCTAATAGGGTTTGAGTACCCGCCGTTTTCAATGTGGCGCTAAAGGTACCCGTGCCATTATTCAAAGTCGCATTGGTTGGTAAGACAGCCTGCCCATCGCTGCTAGTAAACAGGACAATCCCCCGGTATCCAGTAGCCGTATTTCCAAAGGGATCTTGAGCAATCACATTAAAGGATTGGGCTACCCCTGCAGTGGTAGTTGCAGGTAGGCCAGTGAGCAGGAGTGTACTGGCATCAGCTGGAGTAACCGTAATGCCAGAGTTGGTTCCGGTGAGACTGCTATTGGTGGAGTCGGTAATGGTGAGCGATCGTGTACCTGCCGTTCTCAAAGTAGCTGAGAAAGTAGCAGTACCGTTATTAAAGGTGACATTAGTGGGCAGCACCGCCTGTCCATCACTACTGGTGAACAGTACCGTTCCGGTATAACCTGTGGCCGTATTGCCAAAAGCATCTTTTGCGACAGCCGTAAAGGTCTGAGCTGTCCCTGCTGTCACGGTACTGGGACCAGTAATCAGGAAACTGCTGGCTGTAGCTGGATTGACGGTGATGCCTGATAGGGTTGTGGTCAGAGTGTTATTGACGGAATCGGTTGCCGTTAGGGATTGTTGTCCAGCCGTTCTGAGGATGGCATTAAACGTTCCGCTTCCTCCCGTAACAGTCGCACTCGACGGGAGAACGGCCTGACCATCACTACTGGTAAATAAGACTACACCGCTGTAACCCGTGGCCGTGTTGCCAAAGGCATCCTGAGCCGTGACGGTTACGGATTGGGGATCGCCTGCTGTCACTGTTGTGGGGAATCCAGACAGCAACAGAGTGCTAGCAACTCCTGGAACCACGGTAATGCCTGTCGCACTACCCGTAATGCTGCTATTGGTGGAGTCGGTAGCGGTGATCGTTCTGCCAGTACCTGCAGTTCTTAAAGTGGCATTGAAGTTACCTGTACCATTGGTCAGGCTGGCAGTGGTCGGGAGAGTTGCCTGTCCATCATTACTGGTAAACAGCACTACCCCGTTGTAGGTGGTTGCGGTGTTGCCAAAACTATCCTGGGCAGTCACAGTTAAAGGCTGAGAGGTTCCTGCCACAACAGTGCTGGGAATTCCAGCAACCAGGAATTGACTGGCAGTCCCTGCTGTCACTGCGACACTGGCTGAAGCTCCTCTCAAAACACCACTGCTCACACTGACGGTTTGATTGCCTGCAGTTCTTAAAGTGGCATTGAAAGTGCCTGTACCGTTGGTTAAGTTGGCATTGGTTGGGAGAACCGCCTGTCCATCACTGCTAGTGAACAGTACTACACCGTTGTAGCCTGTGGCCGTATTGCCAAAATCATCCTGTGCGGTGACAGTGATGGCTTGTGATGTGCCTGCTGCCAGAGTAGTAGGCAGACCTGTTAAAGCCAGTGCAGTGGCCGCGCCCGCATTCACTGTAATGCCGGATTGGGTGCCTGTAATACTGCTGGTTGCGGAATCGGTAGCAGTCACGGACTGAGTGCCAGCGGTTCTTAAAGTAGCATTGAAGGTACCTGTTCCAGCATTGAGTGTGGCGCTAGTGGGAAGAACAGCTCTACCATCTGTACTGGTAAATAGGACAGTGCCGGTATAGCCCGGAGTGGTATTACCAAAGGCATCCTGAGCCGTCACAGTAAAGGTATTGGGAGTGCCAGCGGTAAGGGTGGCAGGCAAGCCAGATACTAAAAACTTGCTGGTGGCTGCTGGATTTACTGTAATGCCCGATTGCTGCCCGGTGATGGCGCTGTTCTGAGAATCAGCCACTTGGACAGACTGAATTCCGGCACTACGTAGGATTGTGCTGAAGGTGCCTGTGCCGTTGTTCAGGGTAGCGTTGGGAGGCAGGATGGCTTGACCGTCACTGCTGGTAAACAAGACCACACCCGTGTAATTGGTATCTGTGTTGCCAAAGTCATCCTGGGCAGTGACGGTAAAGGAATTGGGATTTCCGGCTGTGGTGGTGGCAGGTAGGCCAGTTACTAAGAATTTATTCGCGGTAGCCGGAGTGACGGTGGTATTGACTGTTCCCGTAATGCTAGAGGTGACGGTATCAGTTACCCGCAGGGATTGCGTACCGGCGGTTTTCAGCGTGGCATTGAAGGTGCCTATGCCGTTGGTCAGGGCTGCGCTACTGGGAAGCATAGCCTGTCCGTCACTGCTGGTAAATAAAACTACGCCCGTATAATTAGTGGCTGTGTTACCGAAGGCATCCCTGGCCGTTACGGTGAAGGGTTGGGAAGCTCCAGCCGTTACTGCAGTGGGAACTCCAGCGATCGCCAAATTGGTTGCCACACTTGGTGTGACTGTCAAACTGGCTGAGGTTGCGGTCAATGGCCCACTGCTGGCATTTAACGTTTGGGTTCCAGCCGTTTTCAGGATGACATTAAAGGTGCCTGTGCCGTTGATCAGGTTAGCATTGGTCGGCAGAACGGCTTGACCATCACTACTGGTCAGTAGTACCACGCCATTGTAATTGGTGACTGTATTGCCAAAGGCATCCTTCGCTGTGAGGGTCAGGGATGATTGAGTTCCTGCGATCGTGCTGGAGGGAAGGCCACTGATGAGCAAGGTACTGGCAGCACCCGGATCAACTGTGAAAGTGGCCGATGCGCTCCTCAACCCTCCGCTGCTAGCATTAATCGTTTGACTGCCAATGGTTCTCAGGGTGGCATTGAAGGTGCCTGTACCATTGGTCAGGGTGGCATTCGTCGGCAGAACTGCCTGTCCGTCACTGCTGGTAAATAACACGACACCGTTATAACTCGTGGCCGTGTTGCCAAAGGTATCTAGAGCCGTAACTGTGAAACTATTCGAGACTCCTGCTGCTGTATTGGTGGGTAGACCTGTCAAGGCTAGACTGGCCGCATTGCCAGGAGCATTGGTCAGGCTAAAGGCTGCTGGAGTTATACCACCCTGAATATTCGCTAGCACGCTGTAGATGCCAGCGACCGTATTGGCTGTAAAGGATGTGGTAGCAATTCCATTTACATCTGTGGTCGCCGTAATGGTATTGCTACCACCTGTGAACGATCCGCTGGCTCCTGTTGTAGGCGCGGTGAAGGTAACAGTCACTCCACTGATAGGGTTGTTGAATTGATCCGTTACCTTGGCCGCTAAAGGATTGGCAAAAGTGTTATTGACCGTAGCGCTTTGTCCCGATCCAGAGAAAAAGCTGACGATCGAGGGAGCCGCTGGAGCAATCGTAATTTGATAGGGACTTGATCCGGTGAAACTGTTGGCATCTGTAGCCGTAGCTGTGAAGTTGAAGGTTCCAGCCAGTCCTGTGGTGCCACTCAACTGGCCAGTTGGGGAGAGGGTGAATCCATTTGGTAAACTGCCCCCCGTGATCGCAAAGCTGTAGGGAGTGGTACCACCGTTGGCTGTCAACGTCTGAGAATAGGTTGTTCCGGCAGTGCCAGCAGGTAAGGTCGTGGGAGTGAGGGCGATCGCGGGTGGGCTGATATAAAGATTGCTACTATCGCTAGCCGTCGATCCTGCATTAGAAGCAGTGTTGCCATTGAAGACGAGATTACTGTTGGTGAAGGTTACGCCTGCTCCAGTAAAAATGGCCCCTGCTTTACCCTGCCCTCCCTGGGCACTACCGCCGCCACCGCTACCCCCGGTAGCAACGTTGTTATTAAACACACCGCCCGTGATGTTAAGAGAACCATTGCGAATAAAGATGGCTCTCCCAATCCGGCACCGCCGCCACCACCATTGCTGCCGCCAGCCCCAGCCAGAGTCCCGCCCTGACCATTTCCGGCACCACTGGCAATGCTACCGCCGCCACCACCACCAAAACCACCATTGCCGCCAGCCGTGAAGCCGCCACCGCCGCCACCGCCGCCACCGCCGATGCCACCTTTACCGCCGAAGCCGCCACCGCCGCCACCGGAACCAGCACCACCGTTACCCCCGATCGCCTGGTTGCCCGTGAAGACGAGATTGGTTAAGTTGACCGTACCATTGTTGATGAACAGACCGCCGCCGAAGCCGCCACCGCCACCACCACCGCTACTGCCATCTCCACCTCTGGCTAAGCCGTTGGCGATCGTAAAATTGGCTAGATTGACGGTGCCTTGGTTGACAAAGAAGACCCGGTTGGAGTTGTTGCCACTAACGGTGAGGGTGCTACTCAGTGGCTCAAAGATATCCACACTGTCATTAATGATCAGCTGGCCTGACGTGAGTGTGATGGTTTGGGGACTGCTGCCAAATACGTTTGGATCGAAGGTAATCGTATCTGTTCCGGCCAGAGCATTCGCATTGAGGATAGCCTGCCGTAATGAACCCGCACCACTGTCATTGGTGTTGGTAACGGTGAAGGTATCTAAAACGTGTTGATAGGCGGCTTTTGCCCAGTCTTGCAGAATATCTGGGGTGGTAAAGCTGTTCGTCTCGAAGTCCAGCGTCCAGTTACCGCCTAAGGCTTGATTGCCAATGAGACGGCTGGACGCGGCAATCCCCACTCCGGCTAACTGACTCCACTCCTGTAAAAAGGTTTTTCCCTGCTCACTTCCGGCTAACTCACAGCTATAGATGGAGATTCCGGCTCCCTGGGCTAAAGATTTTGTCCACTGCTGCAAATCTGCTGAGTAAGTCCCCAGATCACTAAAATCGAAGGTCATGGAGCTAAAGTCGATTTCTCCAGGATCTCCGTGAGCAAACAGGCTGAGGTTAGAAATATTGTACTCGTGGGCCAGGATGCTGGTGATTTGGGCGATCGCATCCCGCGTTGGATCCAGGATGTAAACGTCGGTTCCGGGAGCTAGACCAGCAATCAGGGTTGAGAGATCTGCTACGGCGGGATCAAAAATCGCAATGGCACCCCCATCTCCTGCATAGTCATGATCGAGAGATGCTGGAGAACGCCACCAGGATGAAGAGAAACTGTCCTGAAAGGGCGAGGCGAAGCGTGAAGAAGTCAGAGAATCAAAATTTGAATAAAGACCGGTAGCCGCTGCATTGAACGACAGGAGGGACTGATTTTCGAGGAGCGAGTGACCTGGAGCAGGAAAGAAATCCACGGTATGACTCTTCAATTCAACTAAATAGTGTTGGTTTCTCTAGCCAAAAAAATCTGAAGGAGCCTCACAGCTCCCAGTTTTTTCAACTTAAAAAATTTTTCAGCCTTCAGAAATAGTACTCGTTAATACCAAACGTGCACGAAATCTTTTACACCCTGTAGAACTAACTGATTTTCTGTGAACTCCCTGAATGCAAGCCGAACTAAACCGGATCCAGCTAAAGAACGGTCGTTTTCCGATCAGAGAAACTACGGTTCTGGACTTGGATAAGGTTTAACTTGATTCCTGGGAGTGATGATACTAGAAATTAAATCAGCCAAAACCATGAAGAAGATACAGTAGACATACAGAGGTTGATCTCCAACGTATCGGCTACGTTTCCAGAATTCTCCTGAACTCAGATAGAATTATCATCCTACTTTATGAATTTTTTACAGAGCCAGGTTCAATAATTTCCCGAACCCGGTAAATGGGTCGTCCCTGAGATTCGTGGTAGGTGCGCATCAGTAATTCTGCCAGGAGGCCAAAACTAAATAGCTGAACTCCCGCCAACAGCAACACAACGGCCAGAATCAACAGAGGACGGTTAATACTTTCACCAAAACTCAGCTTGATGGAAGTGAGGTAAAGGCCGATCGCTACTCCCAGCAGCATCGAGAAAAATCCCAGCAGCCCAAAGACGTGCATCGGGCGAGTGAGAAATTTCCGCATGAAAAATACAGTCATCAGATCCATAACGACGCGAAAGGTACGATCGATGCCATATTTGCTCTTGCCAAATTGCCGGGGATGGTGACGGACTGGCACTTCTGTAATGCGTGCCCCTTCAATAAAGGCTAGGGCCGGAAGAAATCGATGCAGTTCGCCATACAGGTTCATGTCGGCCACCAACTCCGCACGATATACCTTTAAGGAGCAGCCATAATCATGCACTTTGACTCCCGTGACCTGCCCAATTAACCAGTTAGCAATTTTTGAGGGAATTTTACGGCTAATCGTCCCGTCCTGCCGATGTTTTCGCCAACCACTCACCAGGTCATAGCCTTCATTCAGCTTGTCAATCAACATCGGAATATCGGCAGGATCATTTTGCAAGTCTCCATCCATTGTGATAATGATGTTTCCTTGCGCGAATCGAAAGCCTGCGGCCATTGCGGCAGTTTGGCCATAATTACGACGCAGAATAATCGCCCGCAAATCTGTCCGCTCCTGGGCCAGTTCCTTCAGCAGATGGCTAGAACCATCGGTTGACCCATCATCCACACAAATAATTTCGTAGCTATACTGAGCAGTTTTGAGTACCCCTGCGATCGTCTCCAGTAAGCGAGGCAGGTTTTCATACTCATTGTGAATGGGGATTACGATAGATACGTCGGGATTGAGGGTAGGAGTGGCCCATAACTTACTGGATTCAGTACTTAAAGAACTAGTCATTGGTCATCAGCAGGATTTGCTATCAGAATAGCAGGATGGTGGCAACAAGCAGCAACACGCTTTACTATCGAGGCTCTCAAGGCATGGTCGCAAAGGTGCTGATACTCAATAGCACTGGGAAGGTCAAAAAGCTTTAGCTTGTTATGCCATCTCACCATGATTGGCTTGTAGGAGATTGGAACGCTTGCCTATGAGACTCAATCATCGGTAGGATAAGCAGAACTGGGCGTGCCCATTCAAATTAACCAGAATGACAGCATGGAACGTTTCCCCTTGTCCATCCGACGTTTTTTCCAATTTGCAAGAAGTCTATTGAAAGAGCAAATTAGGAGTAACTCGTGACCCAACCCCCGATCGCAGCAAAATCCATTCCAGCGCCACTGGGTAAGACAATCTACCCAAAACCTTATGCTGCACTTTTACAAGGACGATTAAAACGAAAACTGGGCAAGTATTTTGGACTGACTCACTTTGGGGTCAACTTAACCCATCTTTTACCGGGGGCAATTTCTGCGCTGGCTCATAGTCACTCGCAGCAGGAGGAATTTATTCTCGTCCTGGAAGGAAGCCCAACGCTGGTGCTTGGTCAGGAGGAATTCGTTTTGCAACCAGGTGATTGCTATGGCTTTCAAGCAGGTACAGGTTTAGCGCATCAACTGGTCAATCGGTCGGAAGCGAGTGTGACCTATCTTGAAATCGGCGATCGCATTGAAGGCGATGAGGTTGAATACCCAAATGACGATCTCAAAGCGACGCAGTTGCCAAATGGGGAATGGGCTTTAACACGCAAAGATGGGTCTACACTGGGCGATCTCTGACTCCATATCGCACTAGAACTATTGGCTCAAGTCCTGCGGGGTGCCTGATAGGATGACTGGATGCGTCCCACGCCACGAAACTGAGCAAAGTAGGTTTGGCTGATCGGGGTGCCTGTTGCCGAGAGAGGATCGATCGCAATGCCGTTATGCCCCTGATCCTTCCCGGAGCTATGGATATACTGACCATTTCCTAAATACAGCCCTACATGAGTGGCTTTTTGGGCAGGGCCGAAAAAGACTAAATCTCCAGGTTGGGCATCGGCAAGGGCGATCGCCTGAGCAAATTCTTCCTGCTGATAGGCATCTCTGGGCAGCCAGATACCCACTGAGGCAAAGGCAGCTTGTATTAAGCCAGAACAGTCATAATTTGGTCCCACCGTTCCACCCCACAGGTAGTGATTGGGGTGGGCCATGGCAGCTTTTGTAAAGGCGATCGCCTCCGGAATTTTGGCCTGAATCTCTGCTGCTGACCAGGAGGTAGGCTGATAGGGAGTTTCAGCAATATCCAGTTGCTCTACAGCCTCTGGCCCAATCCAACCGGGATAGTCGTCCTCGCAAAGCCGAATGGCGATCGCAGTAGCTCCATCCTCTTGCGTATCGGCTGGGGACTCGATCCATAGTTGTCGTCCTGCGGTAGCTTGCGTTGCCAATCGCTCCAGAGCTGGAGAGTCATAGATGTCCAAATGGATGCGGCACTGGTACTGAACGTTGGCGGTAAGGGAAGTAGCAACAGATGGAAACATTTCTCAAATTTGCTGATTTTTTCTCCGGATGGGTAGCCAATATCACCGAAGAGTGGAGTGGTAGATGCACCCTGATTGTTGCCCCCAGCCTTGTGCTGGGGGCTTTTTGTTTCAGGCTGAAATGGGATCAGACTCAAAACTGACTGTGGCTCCCCGGTGATCAATGTGCAGTACATATACCGTAGCTGTAATGGCTTCACTCGCCCAGGCACTGGCGATCGCCGCTCGTACAGCTTCTGCCTGGGACGCAGCAGTCAGAGCCAGAAGGGTTGGGCCAGCACCGCTAATCACTAAGCCATAGGCACCAGCCTCCAGGGCCGCAGATTGTACAGGTTTGTAGCCTGCAATGAGTGAGTAGCGATACGGTTGATGAATGCGGTCTTGCAGTGCGGCTTGCAACCAGGAATCTGTCCCGGTTTCTAGACCCCGAATCAGTAGTCCTAGATGGGCCGTATTAAAGATGGCATCGGCACGACTGTAGCGATCGGGCAGCACGCGACGAGCTTCAGCCGTCGAAAGCTCAAAATTAGGAATGGCTACAACAACAGCAACATCTGTATGCCAGGGAACCTCACAAATTTCCCAGCCTCCGTCCAGCTTTGTTGCAGCCAGACGACACCCCCCTAACAGCGCCGGAACTACGTTATCGGGATGACCTTCAATCGCGATCGCCTGTTGCATCACCTGCTGTTGTGTGAGGGGCAACCCTGCCAGGGCATTAGCGCCAACCAATCCGGCCACGATCGCGGTGGCAGAACTGCCCAGCCCACGAGCCAAAGGAACTCCTAACTGAATGGTGATGTGAACGGGGGGAACAGGTTGTTGAATAGCTTGATAAAACTGGACAAATGCCCGGTAAACCAGATTGCTGGCATCTGTCTGGACGCGATCGGCCTCCTCTCCCACTGCCGTGATTACCACTGGAGAATTATCGTCAGCAGTCAGGGAAAAGGTAAAGCGATTATAGAGAGTCAGTGCGGCTCCCAGGCAATCAAAACCAGGGCCAATATTGGCGGTTGTTGCAGGCACTGAAATGGTCACGGGGTCATTGGTCATGGGTCATTGGTCATTCGTTCTTTGCAAATAGTACGCTGCGATCGCTATAGTGACTGGTAAATTCAGGAATTACTTTTTCTTACGTTGCTGGTGGCGATCGAGCCGTCAATTAATGACATGATGATGGAAGACAATGCTCATTTCACGACTTAACTTAAACGCATGCCAGACATTGTTGATATTGCCGTTAGTGCGGATTCTTTCAAAACTCTCGTAACCGCTGTGCAAGCGGCGGATCTGGTTGGTGCCTTAAAGAGTCCAGGCCCTTTTACAGTCTTTGCCCCGACCGATGATGCGTTTGCTAAGTTGCCTCCGGGAACGATCCAAACGCTGGTACAAAATATTCCTCAACTGACCCGAATTCTGACTTATCACGTAGTGTCTGGAAAATATACTCGCGAGGACTTAAAGAACGTTGAATTTCTCACTTCGCTAGAAGGTTCTCCCATTCGGATCAAATCTACCGATGACTACTTTGAAGTCAAAAATGCGACGGTTATTGCTGCAGACATTGAAGCAGATAATGGCATCATTCATGTCATTGATAATGTGATTCTTATGAGTCCGGAATCGGCCAATTCATTCGATAAAGCACCTCTGTGAAGTGGCTTGAAATCTTGTCCAAGTCCAGAACCAGAGTTTCTCGGTCGGAAAACGACTGCTCTCTAGCTGAGTCTGGTTGAAGGTCAGATCGCATTGCAGCAAACCAATAGACTTCCTACAAATTGGAAAAACGTCGGATGGACAAGAGGAAACATTCCACCTGTCATTCTGGTTAATTTGAATGGGCACCGCCCAGCTCTGCTCATCCTCTGGTGATGATTGAGTGGATTGCGATCGCCCTGGGTCTATTGCTGTACATCACCTTTTGCTAGGTGCCCTTCTTGCAGTTGCGGCAAGCGTTTCGCCTCACTCACCGAGGAAGTAGGCTATCCATGATACACACACTAAGTTGGGTTCAAGCAGCAGTTTTAGGGGTGAGCTACCTAGCTTTGGGGGTGGGCTGTGTACCTGGCTGGCAAATGAATCGCGCTACCATTGCTTTGGTGAGTGCCGCGATATTGATTGCCCTGAACACCCTCACTTTAGATGAGGCATGGCAGGCCATTGATGCCCATACCATCGTGTTTCTACTCAGTATGATGGTGGTGAATGCGTACCTATCCTATGCGGGGTTTTTCAAGCTGGCACTGCTGTACTTGCTGCGGTTTACCCGGAGTCCGTTGGGATTATTGGGGGTATTAACGGTGGGTACTGGGGTACTGTCAGCTTTTTTCCTGAACGATACCTTAGCGCTGGTAAGTACCCCACTAACGGTGCAGTTGACGCGATCTCTGAGGCTCAACCCCGTGCCCTACCTGCTGGCGATCGCTGGAGCCACCAACATCGGTTCTGTGGCGACCCTCAGTGGTAATCCGCAAAACATTCTGGTGGGATCATTTTCCGGTATCAGCTACAGCACGTTTGCCCAGGCTCTTCTCCCGGTTGCGGCTGTTGGCTTGGTGCTGCAAGTCGGATGGCTGTGGCTACTATATCCAGACGTGCGATCGCTCCACCCTTGCCCACCGCCATCGCTCCCCCGATTTCGCGCCTATCGCCCCGTGCTGATTAAAACCCTGATCGTGACTGGTTTGTTGCTGACAGCCTTTGTGGTCGGGTTTCCTCTGGCAGAGTCGTCGTTGTTAGCGGCAGCAGCACTACTGGTGACCCGGCGCATTAAGCCCCAGCGTGTGCTGCAACAGGTTGACTGGTCACTATTGGTCATGTTTTCAGGGCTGTTTATCCTCACCCGATGTGTGCAAGAACTGAACCTGTTAGCGGGGTTAACTCCCTGGATTGCTCATCCGGCTGGGCTGTTGGCTGTGACGGCGATCGTGTCAAACTTGATTTCCAATGTGCCAGCAGTACTGCTATTACAAGGGGGGATTCCACCAGAAGCGACTCAAAGCTGGCTACTGCTGGCAGCGGGGTCTACCCTGGCCGGAAATCTCACTCTATTTGGAGCCGTGGCGAATTTAATTACCGTAGAGGCCGCGATGGCAGCAAAGTGTCGTCTTTCTTTCTGGCAACATCTGCGATTCGGTTTACCACTGACGCTGATGACCCTGATCCTGACCTACGTCTGGCTGGTGTTGCGATGAAACTTCCTATATGCTCCCAAAATCCGAAGCGTGGGGGGACTCTCAATCGATCAACCCAATTCACAAAATTACATCTTTTGTCATAAAAATCACTCCTAGAGTTTTTGCAGCTTCAACATCTGATCTGCTCGTGATCTGCTGGATAAGCACTCACTTTTCCAGGATTATTCTGCACATCTGTGGGATAACACCCTATTCTTTGACCTGAAACCCAAACTCAGCCAGGAGAGATCGCCACAAGGACAGGTTCCTGCTAGGATACAATCCAAATTGCATTATCCCTGAGTCCTCATGGTTGGCTATCTTGTCTCGCTGATCATCTTTACGGCAACCTACGCCTTGTTTAGCCTGGGGTTGAATTTGCAATGGGGCTACACGGGCCTGCTTAATTTTGGCCATGTTGCCTTTATGACGGTAGGAGCTTATACTACGGTACTGCTTAGTATTGTGGGAGTTCCTTTGCTGATCGCCACCCTAGTAGGGGCGGTATTGGCAGCAGGACTCGGTTTAGTCTTAGGGTTCTCTACCCTGCGCTTGCGGGAGGACTACCTGGCGATCGTCACCATTGGAGCTGCTGAGGTGATTCGTCTGATCGCCTTAAACGAAGAGTGGCTGACTCGTGGAGCTATGGGAGTTCCTAACTTTCCCCTACCCCTGGCAGATCTGACCCGCCCCACCGTTGCCAGCAAAATTGCTATGCTCGCTTTATGGACAGCCATCTTTGTGTGGGCGGGCTGGCAGTTGCTGAGTTGGGTGCGGCAACGGGTCGATCGCTTTGGCAAAACGGTAGAAACTGAGAAGCCGAGCCAGTCCAGGAGTAAGCTGATCTGGGGAATTGTGGTCTTTTTTCTAGGTTTGGTGCTGTATGGGTCGGGAGCGATCGCCCTCTGGGATTATTCTTACAAAGCGGGCTTGATGTTGCTGCTGGTCACAGTGCTGGTGCTGGTGTATTGGCGGCTGGAAATTTTGGTCAAATCACCTTGGGGTCGAGTACTGAAAGCAATTCGGGAAGACGAAGAAGTAGCTCGTGCCCTAGGTAAGAATGTCTTCTGGTACAAACTACAAGCCCTGATGCTGGGTGGGGCGATCGCAGGCGTAGCAGGAGCCTTTTATGCCTGGAACCTGACATTTATTAATCCGGATGGCTTTATTCCCCTGATCACCTTTCAGGCATGGATTATCGTAGTGTTAGGAGGCTCTGGTAATAATGCCGGGACGTTGCTAGGAGCAGTGATTTTCTGGATGTATAACACCGTCACCCGCTTTGTCTTACCGGCGATCGTGCCCCTGGATGATGCTCGGTTAGGGGCCTTCCGGATTATGGTGATTGGCCTGCTGTTAATCGTGCTGATGATGGTGCGGCCTCAAGGCATTTTAGGTAAGAAGGAGGAATTGAGCCTTGGTCGATGAACCCACAAATCCCCTGAATTCTGAGATTGAAGCCCTCGTTAATCCCTCCTCAATCGAGCAATCCGACGTTCTGGCGGAGGTGGAGGCGGTAAAAGCGGCTCAGTCTCCGGAATTGCCCTTGTTGGTCGCCAGTGGCCTGAACAAAAGTTTTGGCGGCATCCGGGCAATTGACAATGCCGCGATCGAAGTGCGGAAAGGCAGCATTACCGGATTGGTGGGGCCCAATGGAGCCGGAAAAACCACTCTGTTTAATCTGCTACTTAACTTCATTCGCTCTGATAGTGGTCGGGTCTTGTTTGATGGGGAACCCGTTCACCACCTGCCCCCTTACCGGATTGCCCGCATGGGAATGGTGCGTACCTTTCAGGTCGCTCGTGCCCTGTCTCGCATGTCGGTGATGGATAATATGTTGCTGGCGGCTCAGAAGCAAACCGGAGAAAACTTCTGGATGACCTGGTTTAAGCAACGGGAGATTGCTCAGGAAGAAAAACAACAACGCCAGAAGGCCATGGAAATTCTGGAGTCGATCGGCTTGGCGCACATGGCTTCTGAGTATGCCGGAGCACTATCTGGCGGACAGCGCAAATTGTTGGAAATGGGCCGCGCTCTGATGACTGACCCCAAGCTGATCCTACTGGATGAACCTGCCGCAGGCGTGAATCCTACGTTAATTAATCAGATCTGCGATCGCATCCAGCGCTGGAACCGGGAGGGACTGACGTTCCTGATCATTGAACACAATATGGATGTGATTATGTCCCTGTGCGATCGAGTTTGGGTCTTAGCTGAAGGTCGCAATCTGGCCGCAGGTACTCCCGCCGAGATTCAGTCTAACCCCGAAGTCCTGGAAGCTTATCTAGGGCAGTAAGGAAGGGCTGTAGAAAATGGGCTTAAAGAATGGGGATAGTATGAGGTTAGCTGATGCTAAAGATAACAAAAGAGCACGATGGGCAAGCTTAAGTTTTCAAATACATCCCCACCGATGACTTGATGCAGCATAA
>NZ_JBRAGO010000047.1:0-34291 GCF_052746595.1 Leptodesmis sp. | reverse complement strand
AGTGGCGTGGGGCAGGAATACTCAAGAGCGATCTTGGGAAGCCCGCACCGTATGCAAAGCATTGGTGTCGGGAGGATGTCACTAACTCCAAATTCTTACGTAGGATAGGTTAGCGCAGCGTAACACATCTCCTCTAAACATTGACGAGTTACGGCTACCGCCTAACCCATCCTAAAAATTAAGGATTCCTGATGCCCAAGCAACGTCTGGATTTGTTACTGGTAGAGCTAAACCTGTGTGACTCACGACAGCAGGCTCAACGGCTGATTCGGGCGGGTGAGGTGAAAGTGAATCAACAGGTGGTGGATAAGCCAGGAACCGAGGTCAATCCAGCCGCACAGATTCAAGTTCGGCAGAAGTCTCCTTATGTATCCAGGGGGGGGGAGAAATTGGCCAAGGCGATTGCCCAATTCCAAATCCCGATCGCTGGACGAATCTGCCTGGATGGGGGAATTTCTACAGGAGGCTTTACCGATTGTCTGTTACAGGCCGGAGCTGCTCAGGTGTATGGGATCGACGTGGGTTATGGACAGGTAGCCTGGAGTTTACGCCAGGATCCTCGCGTCATTCTGCATGAACGCAAAAATCTGCGCTATCTGAAACCGGAGGACGTATATCTACCGGACGCAACCTGGGCTGATCTGGGGGTAGCTGATGTGTCTTTTATTTCGCTGACTAAAGTTTTGCCTGCGTTGTGGGAGTTGCTACGATCGCCCCGTGAGGTCATCCTCCTGGTTAAACCTCAGTTTGAAGTGGGGCGCGATCGGGTAGGCAAAAATGGAGTCGTCCGGGATCCCCAAGATCAGGCACTGGCGATCAAGCAGGTACTGAAGGCAGCTCAAGACTTGGGATGGGTGTATCAGGGAGTAACGTGGTCACCTTTACTGGGGCCAGCAGGCAATATTGAATATTTGTTGTGGCTGAAGAGTTTACCGTCCGATGATTCTGCTACCGCTCCAACTCCCACCTTGAATGACTTAAAACAACTGGTTCAAGCTGCCCAAAAATCTTTAGTCGGCTAGAAACTAGGTTTCTGTTGCAGATTAAAAGTTCATTCAAGAACTCCTACAAGAAACCCGGTTTCTAGACACCCCACTTTAAGCCTGAAGCAATGCCTGGAAGTGGGGATCCTGGCGAATTTTGTTGAAGTTAGGATCCGTTTTGGCCATTAATTGGCAGAGATAAGGACTGTAACTAATCGCCTGCTTCAAGTGGCTGAGTGCCAGATCGGTATTTTCCTGTAAAGCGTAGCAACAGGCTTTCCCGTACCAGGCGTTGGCATTATTGGGCTTAATTTGCAGAGACTGGTCAAAGCTGGCTTGAGAGCCTATAAATTGACCTAGTTTTGCCAATACCATGCCGCGATAGTTCCAGCCATAGTGGCAACTGGGTTTAATCTGTAAGGCTTGATTGAGGCTAGCGAGCGCATCGGAGTAACGATTCAAACAACTGAGAGCGACAGCCCGGTTATACCAGGCTTTGTAGCTATCCGGCTTGAGTTCCAAGACGCGATCAAAACTGGCGATCGCGTCTTTATACGCATATACGCTCATTAGTGCCTTGCCGTAGTTCTGCCATCCCAGTAATCATCCGGTTCTAGTTTTAGGGCATGATTGAAGCTGGCTAACGCCTCCTCGTAGCGGGTTAGCTTGGCCAGCGCAATCCCTTTTTCCTGCCAGGCCGGAGCAAACTTGGGTTTCAGCGAGAGTGCTCGTTCAAAACTACTGACTGCCGCCTCGTACTGACCGGATTTCTCCAAAACATAACCCCGACAACTCCGGGCTTTATAGTCCTGGGGGGCAGTAGCCAGGATTGAGTCATACTTTGTGACTGCGCGATCGAAGCGGGCATGCTTTTGGAGAACTAACTCCTGGCTGTAGAGAGTTTGGGAGTCTTTACTCTGATTCATAGGAATTTCGAGGAAAACAGCACAGCGAGTGAAACTGTCAGGTGCACCATTGTCATGACATCCCTACACGTCGTGGTACCAGGCTGAAAAGTTTCAAATTCGCTCATTGATCAGGGCTGCGAACCGCTCATCCTGACGCAGTCCGTCAAAATCAGAATTGGTCTTCGCAATTTCCCGGTACTCGTGAGGACTGAGTTCCACGGCACGCTGCAAGCTTTCAAAGGCCAAGTCATAATTACCCTGCAGGGCATAACAACAGGCTTTGTTGTAAAGCGTGTTGGGATTATCGGGTTTCAGTTCTAAGGCTTTATCATAGCTGGCGATCGCGGATTCTAGCTGCCCTAGATGATATAGGGCATTCCCCCGATTCGTCCAGGCTTCCTCAAAATCGGGTTTATATTCCAGCGCTTTGTCATAACTGGCAATCACCCGATGCAGCTTATTCAGCTGCTTCAGTGCTAAAGCACGATTGTACCAGGCCCAGTAATAATCTGGCTTAAACTCGATCGCTCGATCGTAGCTGGAAATAGCCTCCTCGTAGCGTTCCAGGTTTCTCAAGGCGATCCCCCGGTTGTACCAGGCCCAGCAATAATTGGGTCTGAACTTAATGGCTTGATCGTAGCTCTCGATCGCCTCTTCATAGCGGTGCAAATCGTCCAGCGCACTGCCCCGATTATTCCAGGCTTCAGAAAATCCTGGTTCATATTCCAGTGCCCGATCGTAGCTGGCGATCGCTGCTTCATACTGTCCCATGCGGTAGAAGGCGTTTCCCCGGTTGTACCAGGCATCTGGGTAATCGGGCTGAAGGGCTAAAACTGCGTCATAGGCGGAGATGGCAGCATTATAATCCTGCTGCTTGTTGAGATACAGCCCTTTTTGAAACAAGAAAACGACTTCTATCTCTTGAAAATCTGTCATGGTCTCTAGCTTCTGGGTGACGGATGTGCAGGGATTTGGTCTATCAGTATGGATTTAAAGTGCCCTCAGCAAAACAAGGATGAACAGGAGAAATAGGACTCTCTTAAAAAAATAGGGGGTGTGCACTTCAGGACGGTTGGTTGGGGTTTGGAGGCTGCCGATGATGAATCAAGGAACGAAACTTGGGGTTAAAAACAAGGGTACTAAAATCAGCATCAATTTTAGCGAGAGCACGATACAGAGTAGGATTTAACTTGAGTGCGCGGTGCAAATAATGCAAGGCCATTTCACTGTGCCCTTGGATGGCATAACAACGAGCTTTGTTATACCAGGCATCGGGATTATTGGGATGTACTTGTAAAGATTGGTCAAAGCACGCGATCGCTTGATTTAACCGCCCCAGCTTTCTCAAGACCATACCCTGGTAATTCCAGGCGTAGTGACAACTGGGTTTAATCTGCAACGCTTTATCGAGACTTGCCAATGCCGCATACAGGTAGCCCAGATGAGTCAGAGCTTTACTGCGGTGATACCAGGCTTTATAGTTGTTTGGTGTTATTTCTAATGCCCGATTAAAGCTGGTTAGTGCTTCCTCATAGCGCTGCAGATGGATTAAAGCATTGCCCCGGTTATACCAGACTTTGGCATCTCTGGACTGTAGTTTTACTGCCTTATCTAACTGAGAAACGGCTTCCTCGTATCGTCCCAGTTTCGCCAGCACGATCCCCTTGCCATGCCATGCTGGATAATGCTCCGGATTCACTTTCAAGGCTTGATCAAAATTAGCGATCGCTTCCTGAAATTGCTCCAAGCGCTCCAGGGCATATCCACGGTAAGTCCAGATTTCATACAGATCAGGTTGAACTGACAGTAGATCATCGTAACGGTTAATAGCTCCTTGATAAGCGTCCACCGTCTGCAGCAAATTGCTACCAGGATGCCAAATTGCAGGATCAGAGGGTTGAGCCATAAAACCGGGTGCCTAAGGAGGGGTGCCACTTTAGAGTTGCCCGTTGGTGGGGGGAACTAACTAAAGATTCGGTTAAGGGAAACGAGTGGAGGAGTGGGTGGGTCGGTGAGTGGATAGGTGGGAGAGCGGCGATCGGGCGCTGGGCAGGGTTAATTCCAGCAACCTTGCAAAGGGTTAAGCAACATCGTCTGGAATTGTGCAATATGGTAAGCTGAGGGTCACGATTTGGTTCTAACGGGGAGCAGCCGTTAGAGGAAACAGGGAAAGAGTAGTGTAAATCTACCGCTGTCCCGCAACTGTAATTGAGGATGACGAACTATCTTCATTAGCCAGGATGCCTGCCATTTCGTATCACCATTCTTCAATCAATCTGCGAGGTACAGTTTGAACATACAACATCGTCAATGGGCCAGCCTGGGATTAATGGCTGGCCTAAGTTGTTATTTGGTTTTAGCGTCTGCCAACCCTGCGGCGGCGATGCACATTGCGGAAGGCTTTTTGCCCGTTCAGTGGGCGGTTTTGTGGTGGATCGTTTCATTACCCTTCCTGGTTGTTGGGGTGCAATCGCTGGCTCGCATTACCAGCACTTATCCAGAACTGAAATTGCTGCTGGCCCTGGTGAGTGCTTTCACCTTTGTTCTTTCGGCTTTAAAGATCCCGTCTGTCACTGGCAGTTGTTCTCACCCAACTGGGACGGGGCTGGGGGCAATTTTGTTTGGCCCCTCGGTGATGACAGTGCTAGGAGGCTTAGTGCTGTTATTTCAGGCCGTTCTGTTGGCCCACGGTGGCCTGACAACCCTGGGTGCCAATATGTTTTCAATGGCTATTGTTGGCCCCTTTGCGGCGTATTTTGTTTATCGCCTCTTATTGAGAACCGGACGAACCAGGGTAGCTATTTTTTGTGCCTCTGCTCTGGCAAACCTACTCACCTATGTCACAACTTCTGTTCAGCTAGCCCTGGCTTTTCCAGCAGTCAGTGGCGGCTTTACGGCATCATTTCTCAAATTTGCAGGCATTTTTGCCGTCACTCAGATTCCGCTGGCGATCACTGAAGGGCTGCTCACGGTGCTGGTGTGGAATTGGCTGCAATCTTACGCCAAGCAAGACCTTGAAACCCTCAAGCTGCTCAGACAGGAATCCTAAAGTTATGTCAAAATCTGCTTCTCCAGACTCTTTCCCGAAGTTTCAGAACTGGCTGTTAGCGATCGCCGTGATGCTGCTCGCTGTCTTGCCGTTGATCTTTGTACGAGGAGAATACCGTGGTTCGGATGACCAGGGTGAGAAAGCCATTAGTGAGCTTCATCCGGACTATGAACCCTGGTTTCAGCCCTTTTTTGAACCTGCCAGCAGTGAAATTGAAAGTTTGCTGTTTGCTAGTCAGGCAGCATTAGGAGCCGGGGTAATTGGTTATGTGATTGGGCTTTATAAAGGGCGCACTCACCAACAAGCTCAATCTAAGCAGTCGGATTCGCGACTTTCCGAATGAGCTATCCAATCGACAGTCTGGCTTATACGAATCGTTTGCGCTGGTTGCCACCCGGCCAAAAGGTTGCTTTTGCCCTGCTGTTGCTGCTGCTCTCCCTCATTTGCCAGCCGCTGGTTCAGGGGCTGATTAGCCTCTGGGTTCTGCTCTGGGTTGTGGGTTACGCAAATATTCCAGGAAAAATTTATGGTCAGTTATTAGCGCTGCCTCTGGGCTTCTGCTTGACCAGTCTGCCAGCTTTCATCCTGAGCGGCGTTAGCGAGGCAGCCAGTCAGTCCGTGCAGTGGGATGTCTGGCGAGGATGGCATATTGGCAGTATTTATCTCTACGTCAGTCAGACTGGACTGCATCAAGTAGGGTTGCTCCTGCCTCGTACCCTCGCTACCACCAGCAGTATGTTTTTCATGCTCCTGACCACGCCCTTTATTGAAGTGGTGCAGTTGCTGCGGCGATTACGCTGCCCGACCATCCTGGTTGAGTTGCTCTTGCTCATGTATCGATTGATTTTTACCCTCTTGGCGATCGTGGATGAACTCTGGACAGCACAACATTCTCGCTGCGGCTATCGCACCTGGCGACGGGGAATGTACAGTCTGGCTATTCTTGTCGGGCAGTTACTGGAGCGAGCGCTTTTAAGTTATCACCATATGTCCCTAAGTTTGGCGGCACGTGGATTTAGTGGGGAACTGGGTGTCTGGCGTTCTCCTCCCTACAAACCATCGCTGCGCTACAGTCTGGAAGCTGCGATCGGCTGCGTTATTCTGGTTATGCTAAATCTCATGCTCCATTAGCCCCAAGGGCTGGTTTATGTCCGAATGGATTCTGGAATTTATTGATGTGTCCTATAGTTACCCCTATAGTCGTCAAGCTGCGATTCAGGGGTTAACCCTGAGAGTGCCAACTGGCAAAAAATGTGGGCTGATTGGTCAAAATGGGTGCGGCAAGACGACGTTCTTTTTGCTGGCCAATGGTCTTTACCAGACGCAGCACGGGGTTATTCGCTGGCGGGGACAACCTATTCACTACGATCGCACCTTTTTAACCCAGTTGCGCCAGCAGATTGGGTTAGTGTTTCAAAATCCGGAGCATCAGTTGGTGTTTTCTACGGTCGAAGAAGATATTTCCTATGGGTTATGCAACCTCGGTCTACCCATACCCGAAGTTGCTCGACGAGTCCAGCAGGCGATCGCCCAATTTGATCTGAGCGAACTGGCTCATCAACCCATTCACCATCTCAGCTTGGGGCAAAAGAAGCGGGTATCGCTGGCCGATGTCATGGTGCTGCAGCCGCAGCTCCTTTTACTGGATGAACCGACAGTCTATCTGGATGCCCGTCACACACAAGACCTGATTGGACAACTGCAACAGATTCATTTGGCTGGAACGACGATCGTGTTAGCCAGCCATGATCTTGACTTTCTGTACCGTTGGGCAGATTGGATTTTTGTCATGGATCAGGGGCAACTGGTTCTGGAAGGCCCACCCCAAAGCGTTTTTGCCCAACGACAAAGATTGGAACAATTGCAGCTTGGCATACCGCTGGCGATTGAGTTGATTGATCGAATTAAGGCGATCGTTGAAGAAATGCATGCCCAGCGATCGAACCATCCCAATTCCACCAACGGTTGAAAGCCATTGTGGCGAGTTTGGGCTGATCTGCTGCTGCCGAGTTGAGTCATTCAAAAGAAATCCCAACAAAAGGGCGGCTCTGCTTGCCAGGCATGATCCAGTTGAGCCAGCAAGGAGTCGTCACCCTCGACTGCCAACTCTCCAGTCCACAAGAGATCCCGCGATCGTCGCACACCGCAAAATAACTGAGTTAAATGCTCGATGGAAAGTTTTACGATCGGGCCAGGGTGATCCTCGATGGGGTGGATCTGTCCGTCCCTGAACTCAAATCCCAGAGTTTGTTGGCCAAAAAGGGGAATCTGCTGCTCTCTGGCCGCTTTCAGGGCATGTTCTAGCATCAGGCGGGCAACTCGCTGCCCCCGCCGATGAGGAGCTACGGCTACACCGCCAATTCCCATAATGGGCACTTCCTGTCCCTCGAAAAAAGCGGTGAAGTCCAGCTGGGTATAAACGCCGATCCCCTGATCCGTTTCATCTTCCACAGCCAGAAACAGCTTTCGTCCAGGCAAATTCACCGTATCACCATACCACTGCTGAATTGCCTCGTTCGATTGCAGAGGAGCAAAGGCAAGGCGATCGAGGTTGACAATTTGTGATAAATCACTGTCTTTGGCTGGACGCACAGTAAGGCTGGCAAGAGCAGGCATATTCCGGTGGGAAAAATTTTTACTACCAAATTTTCGGGACGAACGGCGATTCACCCGACCCAAGAGTTTCACTTTTAATTCATCAATTCAATGAATTCATTAATTCATTGGTGAATTCATTGGTGTCTTGCAGGGGGCATCTTTGTCAAAGTTGCGACAAATCGGCACAAAAATGCAGGTCTTACGGGGTAACGGAGGGGAAGCCGCATTGAGAGCAACTTTTAATTACTGATAATCGTCGATCAATGCCAGGACGTTTGCAAGTCCATAATCTCAAAATTATTTAGGAAAAATTATTTAGAGCTACTTCACCGCAACGACATCTTTTCTGCCTATACGGGTTTTGGCGACGGCATCAGCCAGGGTTCGCAGGAGGGTGGTGGTGGTGGTAAAGTCGATACAGCCGTCGGTAATGCTCTGACCGTAGGTGATCTGGCTCAGGTCTTTGGGAATGGGTTGGTTGCCTGCAACAAGATGGCTTTCTAGCATCACGCCCATGATGTGGGGAGAACCAGCCAGTACTTGATCAGCCACACTTTGCAGGGCGATCGGTTGACGAGTGTAGTCTTTCCCCGCATTACCATGGCTGCAATCGATCATGACTCGTGAGTTCAGGCCCTTCTGAGCAATTTCGGCAACCGCTTTTTCGACGTGGGCGGCATCATAATTGGGGCCATCCTTGCCACCCCGTAACACCAGATGAGTATCAGGATTGCCAGTCGTGGTGACGATGCTGGCTAAGCCATGGGAATTGATCCCCAAAAAGCGGTGGGGGTGACTGGCGGATAGCATCCCGTTAATCGCGATATGGCAACTGCCATCTGTACCGTTCTTAAAACCAACGGGCATGGAGAGGCCAGAAGCCATTTCCCGGTGAGTTTGACTTTCGGTCGTACGGGCACCGATCGCAGTCCAGGCAATCACGTCCGCGATGTACTGAGGAATGATGGGATCCAACAACTCGGTTGCTGCAGGCAGACCAAAATGAGCCAAGTCGAGCAGTAACTGCCGCGCCAGTCGCAGACCCGTATTAATGTCATAACTACCATCCAGATGAGGATCGTTAATCAAACCCTTCCAGCCTGTGGTGGTGCGCGGCTTTTCAAAGTAGACCCGCATCACGATCTCCAGGTAATCTTTTAATTCTGCCCGCAGAATGGCTAACTTTTCCCCGTACTCATGAGCCGCAGCCACATCATGAATGGAGCAGGGGCCAACGATCACCAGCAATCGATTATCTTCACCCCGCAGAATGTTGCGAATGCGATCGCGGGTGATGGCTACCAGATCGGCAGCAGTTTCCGTAATGGGTAATTCCCCATGAATAAATGCCGGACTCAACAGAGGGCGAGTTTCAACAACATGAAGATCGGCAGTCTTGTGCATGGGTTCTTTAAACTCTTAACGAAAAGCACAGGTGAGCAACATGAATCTCAATTCATACTTTGTAAATCATAGTTCAAATTAATAGCTCCCGAACTTGAGAAACACACTGTTCCGTAAAGTCCGTAAAGAATCCAGAAACAGATAAGGCCGATCAGGAGTTGGTTTGCGTTGAATGACCCGCCGCATACTCCCAGAGGCTGTATCTGATCGACCAGGCCAAATCTGCCAGAGCCGCATACAGCCAGCCATGATTCTTCACAAAATATCGATGACGGGAATCAAAAACATATTGGGGCAGTCGTTTGGGTGCCCTATCCTCAGATCTGCCCCCTGTACTCTGACCCGCAATGTGCATGACTCTGCCTTGCGACACGTACCAACAGGGCTACCCTGCTCGTTTTGCCTGCAAGCAAAAGTCGGTTTCTTCGTAGTAAAGGAAATATCCCTCATCCATCAGGCCGATCGTCTCAAACACCTGCCACCGGATCATCATGCTGGCCCCAGAAAGCCAATCTACGGCCTGTGCTTGTTCCGTCATCGGTTGGGTAACGACCCACTTGGATAGCAGTTTGGAGACAATGCCCAGCCGTAACCCGCCATCAAGTTCGCTCCATACCGAGGGAAATCGGAAGGCGTTGGCCCAGAGTTGCCCTTCCTTATTCTCAAAACTGCTGCCTGCAATGCCAACGGTAGGATGCTGCTCCATAAAATCTACCAGTGCTTTTAAGGCTCCAGGCCGTACCTGAGTGTCTGGATTCAGCAATAGGTAGTAGGAGGGAGGATTGTCTGCTGGTAAGGTGGGACGAATGGCAAGATTGTTGCCATAAGCGTAGCCACCATTACGGCTGGATGGCAGGAAGGTCACCCAATTCTCCTGCGAAGGTTCCTTGCGGAGTATGGGATTGCTTGACCCACATCAGTACTCGCCGAACCGGGATATTTTGTAGAAATTTGGGTAAGGCCAGATTGTGATCCCGGTAGTACCGGAATAGGGATAGTTGTATCTGATTACGGAGGTTTGCGGCTTTCTCCTGAAGTTCGTAAATCACTAAATTGGTGACTTTTCTCCGGATCTGATTCACGGTGTACAGCAGTTTTGCGTGCCGTTTCAGATGAGAGGTGCTATGAAGTAGCGCTGAGAAATTATTCAACCGCTGCTTGGCAATGTACCCTGTCCGTTGTGGGGTATCCACATCCACCGCATCCAGCATTACCAGCATTTTGATGACTTCTCCCTGCTGCTGCAATTGTTGAGCGACCGCCAGGGCCACTACTCCCCCGATACACATCCCTCCCAGAAAATAAGGGCCGTGGGGTTGTACTTCCCGAATTTGCTGGACGTAGTAGGTAGCCGCATCTTCAATTCGGCTATGCAGAATGGGAACTTGCGGAGTGCGATAGGGTTGAATGCCGTACACCGGAATCGATGGATCTAACTGCTGAGCCAGAGAGCGATAAAGCAGAATTTCACCATCGCCATCGTGAATCAAAAAGATGGGAGTACCATCCTGTCCTGGCCGCAACAGTACCACTGAATTCTGGTGGGCGCTGGATTGAGTCGGATCCAAAACTTCAGCCAGTTGAGCGATCGTGGGAGCCGTCAGAATGGCACTTAAAGGTATCTTTTGTCCCAGACGTTGCTCAATTTGAATCGATAACCGCACCGTCAGCAGGGAATGGCCTCCCAGATCAAAGAAATTGTCGTGAATCCCAATGGGTTGAATGTTCAGCACTTCTTCCCAGATTTCCACCAGTTTCTGCTCCAGACTGGTACGGGGAGCCACACGAGAGCCAAGAGCCGCCAGGTCAGAGGTGTTTGGCAGAGGCAAGGCGCGGCGATCGATCTTGCCATTTGGGGTAAGGGGCCAGAACTCCAGTTGCACAAAGGCCGATGGAATCATGTAGTCTGGTAAGGTTTGTTGGAGAAACTGGCGGAAGCTTTGCACGGGAACTGGATCAGGAGTACCCGTGATCACATACCCTACCAATCGCTTCTCGCCCGGTTGATCTTCCCGTACCATCACCACACATTGCCGCACCTGGGGATGTTGGCTGAGAGCAGTTTCAATTTCTCCCAGTTCGATTCGGAAGCCACGCACCTTAACTTGATGATCGATGCGTCCCAAATATTCAACTTTGCCATCGGGTAACTGGCGCACCAGATCCCCAGTACGATACAGGCGGGATTCAGAATCCTGACTAAATGGATTGGGCACAAAACGTTCTGCCGTGAGTTCAGGTCGATTGAGATACCCTCTGGCTAATCCGTCTCCTCCGATGTACAACTCATCAGCCACACCGATCGGCACTGGCTGTTGATGGGCATCTAACACATAGAGTTGGGTATTGTCGATCGGATAGCCAATGTAGATGGGGCCTGCTGTACTCTCTACATGCCAGGCTGTAGACCAAATGGTGGTTTCTGTTGGGCCGTATACGTTCCAGAGAGACCCTACCTGATCGCGTAACTGGGCAGCCAGTTTTTGCGTCATGGCTTCCCCACCGCAAAGAACCTTTAAGTTCTGATTGCCCTGCCAGCCTGCGGCTAAGAGAATTTGCCAGGTAATCGGAGTTGCCTGCATCACCGTTGCCTGACTGCGAGATAGCTCGTCCATTAACCGACTGCCATCCGAAGCCACTTCTCGGCTGACGATGACAACACGCGCCCCCAGAATCAGCGGCAGGTAGATTTCTAAGCCTGCAATATCAAACGAGATTGTTGTGACAGCCAGAAGCACATCGTCTGCGGTCAGTCCCGGTGCTTTGCTCATGGAAGTCAGGAAATTGATGATGGACTGATGCTCCAGTTGCACCCCTTTGGGTTTTCCAGTAGAACCGGAGGTGTAAATGGTGTAAGCCAGATTTTTGGTGGTGACTGAAGTGACTGGATTAGCTGTGCTTTGTTGACCGATCGCGGCCCAATCCTCATCGATACTGACAATGGTTAAGGATTGCTGCGTCGCCAGGTTACTGCAGCGCGCTCTCAAGTCATGTTGGGTCAACAGAACCGTCAAGCGGGCATCTTCAACCATGTAAGCCAGCCGTTCTTCTGGATAGCTGGGATCTAAAGGAACGTAAGCTCCACCTGCTTTGAGAATCCCTAAGAGGCCAATTACGGTATCCAGCGATCGCTCCAGGCAAATCCCGACGAGAACATCTGGGCCAACTCCCAGCTTTTGCAAATAATGCGCCAGTTGATTCGCCCGATCGTTGAGTTCCTGGTAGGTAAGCTGTTCATTTTCAAAGACAGCGGCAATGGCTTCTGGGGTACGTTTTACCTGTTCTTCAATCAGGTGATGAATACAGCGGTTATGGGGGTAATTTGCCTGAGTGTTGTTCCATTCCACCAGCAGTTGGTGACGTTCTTTTGCAGTCAGAATGGGCAGGGTGGCGATCGGCTGCTCTGGTTGAGCGACGACTCCGGCCAGCAGTGTCTGGAAGTGGCCGACCATGCGAGCGATCGTCGCCCGGTCAAACAGATCCCGGTTGTATTCCAACTCACCCGTCAGGCCATTGGCCGTCTCTTCCATCATCAGGGTCAGGTCGTACTTGGCGGTACCACTTTCAACAGGCAAGGTGGTAACGGTTAGCCCAGGCAGTTCCAGGCGATCGATGGGTGCATTCTGCAGCACAAACAGCACCTGGAACAGCGGACTGTAGCTGGAGTTGCGTTCTGGCTGTAAAGCCTCGACCACTTGATCGAAGGGAATATCCGAGTGAGCAAACGCCTCCAGGGAAACCTTACGGACTCGTTGCAGCAGTTCCAGGAAGGCTGGATTGCCAGACAGATCCACTCGTAAGGCCAGCAGATTAATAAAGACTCCCTGCAATGCTTCCAGTTCGCGGCGATGGCGGTTGGTGATCGGAGAACCAATCACCAGATCTTGATGCTGACTGTAGCGGGATAACAGCGTCGCAAAGCTGGCCAGCAACGCCATGAACAGGGTGGCACCCGCTTTCTGGCTGAGCGTTTTGAGTTGTTGTGTCAGTTCGGGGCTGAGGGTAAAGAACTCACTGCCGCCACGATAGGTTTGCCGGGGAGGACGGGGATGATCTCAGGGTAATTCCAGCAGGGCCGGAGCACCCGCCAATTGCTGTTTCCAGTAAGCCAATTGCTGGCGAACAGGCTCACTATGCAGCCACTGATCTTGCCAATGGGCAAAGTCCGCATACTGAATAGGAAGGGCTTCCAGCGGCGAGGCAAGACCCTGCGAAAAGGCCGTGTAGAGGGTGGCTAATTCCTGCCGTAGGAGAGCCAGAGACCAGCCATCGGCAGCGATGTGATGAATTAGCAGCAGCACATGAGCCGTATTGCTGAGGCGCAACAGAGTGCCTCGAATGGGCAGATCTTGGGCCAGATTAAATGGTTGTTGAATTTCCGCTTGCGCCAGACGATAAACCTCTGCCTGTTGCTCTAGTTGCAGACCTGGCACATCCATCACCGATAAGGAGAACGGTTGGGGTGGCAAAATGACCTGTACTGGCGTGCCATCGACTTGAGGAAATACCGTGCGCAGGACTTCGTGGCGATTCAGAATTTCGGTCAGGCTACGCTCCAGTAAAGAAATATTTAAAGCACCACTCAGTTGCAGTACGACGGGAATGTTGTAAGCTGTTCCTCCTTCTAATTGAGCCAGGAACCAGAAACGCGACTGGGTAAAGGATAGGGGGAGATGGGCCGGACGGGGGATAGGAGCCAGGGCGGCCTGATCAACAGCATCCTCCGCTTTTAATGTGGCTAAGTGAGCCGCCAAACTGGCGATCGTTGGGAATTCAAACAATCGGCTGATGGAAATTTCCAGATTTAAGGTTTCCTGTAACCGGGAAAGCACTTGAGCCGCCATCAAAGAATGTCCACCCAGGCTGAAAAAGTCATCCTGAATGCTGACCTGTTCTAAGCTCAGAATAGGTGCCCAGATGTCCGCCAGCATCTTTTCCAGAGGGGTTTCGGGAGCGACGTAGGGCCGGGTGGAGAGCGATCGCATTGCAGTCGGTACAGGCAGGGCGCGGCGATCGACTTTTTGGTTAATGTTGAGCGGTAATGCTGCCAATTCCATAAACAGGGTCGGCACCATGTAGTCGGGCAATTTAGCCATGAGGAAACGACGCAACTCCTCGTGGGTTGGTTTCTGCGCTGAATCCAGAACTACATAAGCGACCAGGGCCTTCTCCCCGTCCACTTCGGGAGCCATGACCACGCCATCCTGCACCCCAGGAGCCTGCCGTAACGCCAACTCCACTTCACCTAATTCAATCCGCATCCCGCGCAATTGAATTTGAAAATCAGAACGACCCAGAATTTCCAGATTGCCATCGGCATCGAAACGACCCATATCGCCCGTGCGGTAGAACCGTTGCCCGTTAATGACGACAAACTTTTCCTGAGTTAATTCTTCCCGGTTGAGATAGCCCTTGGTGACTCCGGCTCCTGCAAAATAGATTTCACCGACAATTCCGATCGGTACCAGATCTTGGCTAGGGTCATACAGCCGTACTGACACATTGGGAAAGGGCTTACCGACACGACTTTTATCAATGATCTGATCTCTAGGAACAGGATAGGTACAACCCATGCAGCTGATTTCGCTACAGCCATAAATCACGTAGATTTCTGCATTCTGGAAGGTTTCTTTCATCGCTTCCAGTAGATCTGCCGGAACCATATCTCCACCCGTTGAGACGTGCTTAAGTCGCTGAAACTTTTGCAGGTCTATCTGATTGCTTCTGATGTACTCAACTAATTTCCTTAACAGGCTGGGTGAGGTATGAATCACTGTTACCTGCTCCAGCGTTTGGATCATGCGTCGGAAATCTAAAATATGTTCCCGCTCCAGAATCTGCAGTGTTCCTCCAGCAATCAGCGGCGACAATAGCTCGAACAGGGAAATGCTGAAAGTGAAACGGGCGATCGCAGGCATTCTGTCGTGTCGATCGAAGCGATAACGCTCCTGAGCCACCTGAATGTAATTAATCAAATTCCGATGGCTGGCCATCACCCCTTTAGGCTTTCCTGTCGTCCCAGAGGTACAGACCAGATAAGCCAGTTGATCGGGCTGAACCGCAGGAGTTGGGTTAGATGTAGGGAAGGACGCGAGGGTATCCCACTCTTGATCCAGGCAAAAACTATATTGGGCGATCGCGGGCAGGTTGGGCAGCAGATGAGCCTGGGTCAGCAAAATCTGGGGCTGGGTATCTTCCAGGATAGTAGCCAGCCGCTCTGTCGGATAGGTGGGATCGAGGGGAACATATACGCCGCCTGCTTTAAAGATCGCCAACAGACTGACTGCAATATCCAGGGAGGGCTGAATACAAACGGCTACTCGTTCTTCTTTGCCGACTCCCAGATGGCGTAAGTAATGAGCCAACTGATTCGCCCGCTGGTTCAGGTCTGCATAAGTCAGGTGCTGCTCCTGAAAAGTGACTGCGATCGCCTCTGGTTGTTCTGCCGCATGCGCTTCAATGGCATAAAACACAGGGCTGGCTCCATAGTCAGCCGTTTGACTATGCCAATCTACCAGCAATTGTTGCTCTTCTGCCACCGTCAGTAAGGGCAAATAGGCAATGGGGCAACCCAGATCCTGAATCATCGCCTCTGTTAGCCGTTGCAAGTGTCCAGCCAGACGGTGCATCGTGTCGGGCTTAAACAGACAAGCATTATATTTGAGCAAGCCTGAAATCCCCTGTTCCTGTTCAATGATGATCAGGTGCAAATCTGGATAGTGAGCAGCATGCGATCGTTCTGCCTGGGATTTTACCAACCAGGATTCTGACTCTTGCCCACGCAGGAAGTTTTCTACAAAGGTGACGGCAACGGGTAGATCCGATGAAGTGTTGGATGATAGATGGCTCTGTTCGGCAACAGGTTCTTCCTTTAATTCAGGTGCAAGATTATCTAAACTCTCTGAAATTTGATTAACCAGATCTTGAATTCTGAGTTGACTATCGAGATGTGTAAAAAGTTCCGTTTTGTAATAGTTCGTATTTTTTGGGCAAGGCAGGTTTAGCTCCAGGGAAATCGTTTCCTGTTGGGTGTACCGATGCAGTACCGCACTGACAGCCGCTAAGAGCAGCGATCGCACGTTAAGACGAGTATTTCTGGAGAATTCAAGCAGAGTTGGGGACAGGCTGAATGGGTGATACTTAGCCTGATAGCCAGTACTAGGAGTTTTGAGGAAATCGCTGGGCAGGTGTAGACCCTCTGCGTCTGAGTCGCCGCATTGGGGATAAGTCGTTGCAGGTGGGCAGCGATCGTTCACTGCAATGGGGTGCTCTTGAATAGCCATTGCACCTGTTAAATTCATTTTTTCCACATTCCCCTGAAACATCCCTGTCATATCTCCAGCAATGGGCTGCTTTTGATTCATCTTCGCCATACACAAATCTCTACTTTCTGGGAAAAACCTGTTTAGTCCGGATTAACACTGAGTACATCCGTTGTGAGCACCGTAGTTTCGCTAACTTAACATGCTCTTTAGAGGAGATTACGCACTATTTAGAAACTTCATCGGAAAGTAATAAGTGAGCCTCCGGAGTTGTATGAGGCCTTACCCAAGAAAAAAGGCTGATCATGGTAATCTTATATACCTCTAGCCGGAATCATCCTGAAAACCCGAAGTAGAAAAATTTAAATTTTTCATTTAGGAATGTATTGAATAACACATGCATGCGCGTTCGCAGTATGGCCTGATTTAAAGCTAATCATCAAGCTAATCATCTGCAGATGAGTAAATTTAAGGAGTAACCTGGGTTGACTGACAAATTCTTTAATCCCGGTGGTTCAAACCACAGCTACACCATCAACGCCAGCCTTCGCTGACTAGCATTGTATCCAATAAGCCACGGGTGGGTTTTGCCTGGGTAGATGCCGCTTCTAGCCGCCAGCTAAGACCATTTTGTCAGTTAATTAGGTTCCCATCTCTATGGAGAGAATTCCGAGTAGGTTACAGGGAGATTGAGGGCAAGCTTAATCAAGTAGCAACCTTCAATGAAGACTCAGTAAATCTACTGATGGTTATTCAAGAACTTGGAATACATTCGGGGCTGAACCTTAGTTAAACCTGATTCAAGTCCAGAACCATAGTTTCCCTGCTCGGAAAACAATCGTTCTCTAGCTGGACTTGGTTTGAGAGAACATTTATCAAAGCTCGAAGAAAAGACCGCTCATTATCGATCTTTATCAATCTTTGTCTTTCCCAATCTAATTGCTTAAGGAGAAGCTGTTGTGAGCCAAAGCTATTCGATCAAAGGTTTGGATCATCTGGAATTTTATGTAGGGAATGCCAAGCAATCTGCTTCCTTTTATATGCGGTCTTTTGGATTTGCTCAGACTGCTTACCGGGGATTAGAAACGGGTGAACGGAAAACCACCTCCTACGTTCTCGAACAGGGGGAAATTTGCTTCGTTCTCAGTTCTGCCCTCAGTCCAGACCACGAGATTGCTCAGAGCGTCACACAACACGGAGATACGATCGCGATCATTGCTCTGGCAGTTTCTGATGTTCCGGTAGCTTACAGACAGGCTGTTGAACGAGGCGCGATCGGAGCTATTCCTCCGACTGAGCAGGAAGATCAACACGGAGTATTGCGTTATGCTGCCATTCGTACCTTTGGAGATACTCTGATTAAATTTATCGATCGTAGTAATTACTCAGGTACCTTTGCTCCGGGATTTGTCTCCCGTTCATTAGTTCCCGCTCAATCAATGGGCCTCAAGCACGTTGATCATGTTGTCGGTAATGTGGAAATGGGGGCAATGGAGAAGTGGGTAGAGTTTTTTGTCAAAACTCTGGGATTCGATGTGCGCATGCACTTTGATGATCACACCATCTCTACTGAATACTCAGCGTTGATGTCGAAGGTGCTGGAAAACGGTGGCAAAACAATCATCAATATTAATGAGCCTGCTGTAGGTCGTCGTAAATCTCAGATTCAAGAGTATTTAGATTTTCACTATGGGCCAGGAATTCAACACCTGGGACTGGCAACCGAAGATATTGTGCAAACGGTAGTTCAACTCAGGCAGGCTGGTGTAGAGTTTTTACCCATTCCTAAAACCTATTACGAAGGGTTAGAAGACTGGGTGGAAGAATTACATCTTCCTGTTGAGCAATTAGCTGAGTTAGGTATTCTCGTCGATCGCGATCAGGATGGCTATCTGCTGCAACTGTTCACCAAGCCACTGGGCGATCGTCCGACTCTCTTTTTCGAAATCATTGAACGTCATGGCTCGCGAGGATTTGGAGCCGGAAACTTCAAATCATTATTTGTGGCCCTGGAACGGGAACAAGCCACTCGAGGAAACCTTTAATGACAAAACTCACTAAAAGGTGAGATGCTGGAAATTATCAACTTCCTGCATCCCACCTCTCTTCATTTGTCTCAGTATGCAGCTAAACCAGATTCAGCTAGAAAACTGGAGTTTTTCATCAGAGAAACTACGGTTCTGGGCTTGGACAAGATTTAAAGGCATATCAACTGATCACTCTAAAAGCCGCTTAATTGAAGTCCTACCCCAACTCTCAGATCATGATTCGCAGGTAAGTAGGGTCAAGGGTTTCAATGCCAATAAACCGATCGCTGCCCATCGAAAATTGAGAACTAGAAAACTTAATTCTATCTGGAGGCATAACATGGTCAGGAGTTTGTAAAACCATCCCCTTGCCATAAATCGAAGCTTCTGTGGGCAATGCTAGAGCAGATGAAGCAGAGAAAAGTACGATTGCAGAAATCACTCCGGACATCGAGCAAGCGATCGCGTGGCTCAACTTTGCACTGCATTGAAGTGATGATTGAAGAGACTTTGCACTGGCTAAAACGGTGGAATCGGCGCGATCGTAGTTGATCACTGTAGAATGCTCGAGGGGGCTCATTCGAGTTCTCCTTATGTTAGGTAATGATAGGTGTGTTGGGGCAATCAACTAATTGGATGATTTCCAATCAGACTTTTACAAGGATTTACTTTTTAGTGATTCACGGAGTCCATTATTGAATGGAGGAAGCCACCGAAGTGGTTTATCCCTAGTTGTGTTCTAAGTGTTGCTTCAGGCTTACTTGAATGTATTCCGGTTTGATAGTTGTGATACTTACGGAGTAGAGTAGTGAGCCAGATCACTTGAATAGGATTGCATTTATATAGCCTGTTTAAACAGCAGGCGAAGCCATTATTTGCTGAGAGCGGCGGCAATCCCTTACTTGCCCTGATTGCGCGTACTCGGTCGAATTTGACTCAATTGGATGATTTAGAATCCCTGGTTCAAGGTCGGCTATAACAGTTAAGCAAATCGGCTCGTGAACAGTAGACCATGAAGATCAAGGAATTTTATAGTAATTGAGATGAGCTTTGACAGATAAAACTTTGATTGCTACATGAAGCCAACTACTAGAAGATCCTATTGACTTAAACTTTTATTAATCTAATCATATTCAGAGATTTACTAAGCTAAATTTTATAGATATCTTCTGGTCAAAGATGGATAACTGCGGTATACCTCTTGTAGAGGTTGTTTATGGTCTTCTAATTCGTTTAGTTACAATAAAACAATTCCCCCGCTTAATAGCTGCATCAGTTGACTGACTGAATAGGTAAATTAGCATGGCTCTCTTCTGTACTAGGTTACGTTCTTACTACTTAGCTTTCTGTCAAGTGTTGGGAATATTTCCTTTAGGTTGTCAAACTAGTAAGTTGTCAAACTAGAAACTACCCCGTCATCTCAGTAAAAGCATGAAAGTCAGTTCTGCGATCGCAGAACTGAAATTGTCCGTATTGAACCTTTAGGTTACTTCTAGTGCGAGAATTTGAATATGGTAACAACCCCTCCTAAACCAGTTGTAGATCCATCCATTAGTGCCTTTGGAGCTGCCCGCTCCACGATCGAAGGAAGTCCTCTGAGCGTAGACGAGCTCCACAAAATGCATGCCTTCTGGCGGGCTGCAAACTATCTGGCTGTCGGCATGATTTATCTGCGCAGCAACCCTCTGCTGAAAGAACCTATCAAACCAGAGCAAATCAAGCAACGATTGCTGGGACACTGGGGATCAAGTCCGGGGATTAGCTTTCTCTACACCCACCTGAACCGCATCATCAAAAAGTTTGATCAGGAGATGTTGTATATGGTTGGGCCTGGGCATGGTGCTCCTGGTTTCCTCGGCCCTTGTTATCTGGAAGGCAGCTACTCTCACTTCTACCCGGAGTGTAGCGAAGACGCAGAAGGGATGATGCAGTTTTTCAAACAGTTCTCGTTTCCGGGTGGAATTGGCAGCCACTGCACCCCCGAAACTCCTGGCTCTATCCACGAAGGAGGCGAATTAGGTTACTGCCTCTCTCACGCCTTTGGGGCCGCTTTTGACAATCCCAATTTGATCGTTGTGGCGCTGGCTGGAGACGGAGAAGCGGAAACTGGTCCGCTGGCAACCTCCTGGCACTCGAATAAGTTCATCAATCCGGTTCGGGACGGGGCAGTCCTGCCTGTATTACACCTGAACGGTTACAAAATTAATAACCCCACGATTCTCTCTCGCATCAGCCACCGGGAACTGAAAGCACTGTTTGAGGGCTATGGCTACGAACCCTACTTTGTCGAAGGGTCTGATCCCGAGTCCATGCACCAAGCCATGGCCGCGACCCTGGATCATTGTGTTGCCAAGATTCATGGCATTCAGCAGGAAGCTCGCTCCAATGGCACAACTACTCGTCCCATCTGGCCGATGATTGTGATGCGGACTCCCAAAGGCTGGACCGGCCCTGCGGAAGTGGATGGTCATAAGGTCGAAGGTTTCTGGAGGGCACATCAGGTACCGATGGGTGGGATGCACAACAATCCGGAGCATGTGCGCCAGCTTGAGGAGTGGATGCGCAGCTACAAACCGGAAGAGTTGTTTGACGAACACGGTCGGCTATTCCCAGAGATTAAGGAAATGGCTCCCACGGGAGACAAACGCTTGGGGTCAACACCCTATGCCAATGGGGGTCTGCTGCGGCTGGATCTAAGGTTGCCTGATTTCCGGCAGTACGGGGTTCAGGTGGAGAAACCTGGAATCGTCGAAGTTGAGAATACCAGACCCCTAGGCGTGTTTTTGCGGGATGTGATGAAGCTGAACATGACCAATTTCCGCGTGTTTGGGCCGGATGAAAATACCTCCAACAAGCTACAAGCTGTCTATGAAGTCAGTAAGAAGTTCTGGATTGCGGAGTATCTGCCAGAAGATGCGGATGGCGGTGAGTTGGCTCCTGATGGGCGGGTGATGGAGATGCTGAGTGAGCATACGCTGGAGGGCTGGCTGGAAGGCTACCTTCTGACCGGACGACATGGCTTCTTCTCTACCTACGAAGCGTTTGTACATGTGATTGATTCCATGTTCAATCAACATGCTAAATGGTTAGATATTTGCAATCATATTCACTGGCGAGAAGAGATCTCATCTCTCAACCTGCTGATTACTTCCACAGTCTGGCGACAAGATCACAATGGCTTTACTCACCAGGATCCGGGTTTTCTGGACGTGGTCTTGAATAAGAGTCCAGATGTAGTTCGCATTTATATGCCGCCGGATGTGAATACTTTACTTTCGGTAGCTGACCACTGTCTGCGGAGCAAGAACTACATCAATGTGATTGTGTCGGATAAGCAGTTGCACCTGCAGTATCACAACATGGATGCAGCAATTAAGAACTGCACAAAGGGAATTGACCTCTGGGAGTGGGCCAGCACCGACCAGGGGGTCGAGCCGGATGTAGTACTGGTTAGTGCTGGTGATATTCCCACTCAAGAATCGTTGGCGGCTTCTTGCTATCTGCGGCAGTATTTCCCAGAGTTGAAGATTCGCTTTGTCAATGTGATTGACCTGTTCAAGTTGATGCCAGATACGGAGCACCCTCACGGCATGAGCGATCGCGATTTCGATTCCCTGTTCACTATTGACAAACCCGTTATCTTCAACTTCCATGGCTATCCCTGGTTGATCCACCGGCTCACTTATCGTCGCACCAACCATCACAACATCCATGTCCGTGGCTATAAGGAGAAGGGAAATATTAACACTCCCCTAGACTTAGCCATCCAGAACCAGATCGATCGCTTCACGATCGCGATCGATGTGATTGACCGCATTCCCAGCCTGAAAGTCGCGGGTGCCCATGTCAAGGAAATGCTCAAGGATGAGCAGATTGCCTGCACTAACTACGCCTACGAACACGGAGTTGACCGCCCCGATATTGTTGACTGGAAGTGGCCTTACTAGAGCATGGGTCATTGGTCATTTGTTATGGGCCATGAGCAGAGAACGAATGACCAATGACACAGCACAACAGACAGTCTCATTTTTAACTAATAGGAGACACCATTATGGTCAGTATTGTTCCCAACAACATTCAAATTGAAGACGATCGCACTGGGGTAGATGTCGAAACCATCAAGCGGGCTTTTTTAGATAATTTATTCTATATTCAGGCTAAATTTCCTAAAGTGGCTACCCGCAATGATTACTACATGGCACTGGCCTATACGGTGCGCGATCGTTTGCTGAATCGCTGGTTGAACACCACCAAAACTTATCTGGAAAAAGCACCCCGGATGGTGGCCTATCTGTCTGCTGAGTTTTTGCTGGGGCCACATCTGGGCAATAACTTAATCAATCTCGGTCTGTACAACGTGGTGCAGCAGGCGATGGAGGAACTGGGATTGAACCTCACCGATCTGCTGGAGCAAGAGGAAGAGCCTGGATTGGGGAATGGTGGCTTAGGCCGCTTGGCCGCCTGCTATATTGACTCGCTCGCTACGCTGGAAATTCCGGCGATCGCCTATGGCATTCGCTACGAATACGGCATTTTTGACCAGGATATCAAAGACGGGTGGCAGGTGGAAGTGACCGACAAGTGGTTGAAGTATGGCAATCCCTGGGAAGTCGTTCGCCCAGAGGCAGAGTTACAAGTAAAGTTTGGCGGGCATACGGAACCTTACACCGACGACTATGGCCGCTATCGAGTGCGCTGGGTGCCCTACAAAGTGGTGAGAGGAGTTCCCTACGACACTCCCATCCTGGGTTTCCAAACCAATACGGCCAATACACTCCGCTTATGGCAGGCAAAAGCACCGGAATCCTTTGATTTTGCAGCCTTCAACAAAGGCGATTACTTTGGAGCCGTGCATGAAAAGAGCGAGTGTGAAAACATTACCAAAGTACTTTACCCAAATGATGATTTTTACCAGGGTAAACAGCTGCGTTTAGAGCAGCAGTATTTCTTTGTCTCCTGCTCTTTGCAGGACATGATTCGCCTGATGAAACAGCAGAATCTGGCCCTAGAGCGCTTCCATGAGCATTTTGTGATTCAGTTAAACGATACCCACCCAACGATCGGGATTGCTGAACTGATGCGACTCTTGTTGGATGAGTATGGGTTCGATTGGGAGCAAGCCTGGAAGATTACGACTCAGACCTTTGCTTATACCAACCATACTTTACTGCCAGAAGCTCTAGAACGCTGGCCACTAGCAATGTTTGGCAGTCTATTGCCTCGTCATCTGGAAATTATTTACGAAATCAATCAGCGTTTCCTGGATGAAGTTCGAATTAAATTCCCAGATGACGGCGATCGCCTGCGCCGCATGTCGATCATTGATGAAAGTGGCGAACGCTATGTGCGGATGGCGCATCTGGCCTGCGTGGGCAGCCATGCCATTAATGGGGTGGCTGAACTGCACAGTCAACTGTTGCAGCAGACCACGCTGCATGATTTCTATGAGATGTATCCTGAAAAGTTTACCAATGTCACTAATGGGGTAAGTCCGCGGCGGTTTATGGTCTTGAGTAACCCCCGACTGGCGAACCTGATTACCAACAAGATTGGCGATGGCTGGATCAAGCATCTGGATGAACTGCGAAAACTGGAAAACTTCGTTTATGACTCAGAGTTCCGCCAGCAGTTTCGCCAAGTCAAGCAGGCCGTGAAACAAGATCTAGCAAATTACATTTCGAAGCACTATAACCTTGAAATCAATCCAGACTCCTTATTTGATATTCAAGCGAAACGCATTCATGAGTACAAACGACAACACTTGAATGCTCTCTACATCATCACTCTGTACAACCGAATTAAAGCCAATCCCGATCTGGATATCACCCCCCGCACCTTCCTGTTTGGAGGCAAAGCGGCTCCGGGTTACTTTATGGCGAAGTTGATCATTAAACTGATTAATTCGATCGCTGAGGTGGTGAATCGGGATCCGGATGTACACGATCGCCTCAAAGTGGTGTTCCTCAAGGATTACAATGTCAAGTTTGCTCAGCGGGTGTATCCGGCTGCCGACCTTTCCGAGCAAATTTCTACCGCTGGTAAGGAAGCCTCTGGAACGGGCAATATGAAGTTCTCGATGAATGGTGCCTTGACGATCGGCACGCTCGACGGAGCCAATATCGAAATTCGGGATGCCGTGGGGGCCGATAACTTTTTCCTGTTTGGCCTGACAGCAGAACAAGTTCTGGCCAAGAAAGCGGCAGGCTACAATCCCTGGGATTACTACCACAGCAATCCAGAACTGAAGCTGGTCATCGATCGTCTCGCTTCTGGATTTTTCTCCCACGGCGACCCTAACCTGTTTAGCCCCTTGCTGGACTCGCTACTTCATCGAGATGAATTTATGCTACTGGCCGATTACCAATCCTACGTGGAATGTCAGGAACAAGTCAGCCTAGCTTACCGCAATCAGGACGACTGGACTCGCATGTCAATTTTGAACGTAGCGCGGATGGGCAAATTCTCTAGCGATCGCTCTATCCGAGATTATCTGCAGCTCATCTGGAAAACCCCTGCGGTTCAGGTGGGGGTACCCGAATATATCCAAAACAGCACTCTTAAGCTGACTGTTTAGTCCCGTAGAGTAGAGACGTTTCACCGAAACGTCTCTACCAGCCCATGTACATCACCAGAACTGACATGAAACTATTAAAGCATCGCACCAAAATTGTGGTGACGATCGGCCCAGCCAGCGAGTCTCCGGAGATGATTCGCAACCTGTTGCGGGCCGGAATGAATGTGGCGCGGCTCAACTTCTCTCACGGGAATTATGCCGATCATGCCGAACGAATTCAGCGATTGCGACAGGCTGCCGAGGAATTGGGTTTGCCGCTAATGTTGTTGCAAGACTTGCAAGGTCCGAAGATTCGAGTCGGTGATCTGCCTGCTGAAGGGATGAGTCTGAACCAGGGGGATCGCCTGATTCTGGTTCCAGTGGCTGATTACGCGGGACAACCTCATACAGTGGGCATCGACTATCCCTATGTGGCTGAGGAAGCAGCACCAGGAACCCAGGTTTTGTTAGATGACGGCTTGCTGGAACTGCGGGTTGAGAAGATGGATGGTCAGGCGGTTCAATGCATCGTTGTTGAGGGGGGAGTGCTGAAGAGTCACAAAGGGGTCAACTTCCCATCCCTGAATCTACGGTTGCCCTCGATGACCGAAAAGGACAGACGAGATCTGGATTTTGGAATTGAGCAGGGGGTAGACCTGATTTCCCTCAGTTTCGTTCGCAAACCGGAAGACATTCAAACCCTGAAAACCTTGCTGAGAGAGAAGGGAGTAAACATTCCCGTACTGGCCAAGCTGGAAAAACCGCAGGCGATCGCCAACTTGGAAGCGATCGTTGATGAGTGTGACGCAATCATGGTGGCACGAGGCGATCTGGGGGTGGAAATGAGTCCGGAGAAGGTGCCTTTGATTCAGAAACAAATCATTCGCCTATGTAATCAAAAGGGCGTTCCAGTGATCACAGCTACTCAGATGCTGGATAGCATGATTCACAATCCCCGTCCCACCCGGGCAGAAGCCAGTGATGTTGCCAACGCCATTATGGATGGTACGGATGCGGTAATGCTGTCGGGTGAGTCGGCGATCGGGGAGTATCCAGTGGAAGCGGTGAAAATGTTGGCCCGCATTGCTACGGAAGTCGAGCCTGCTGTTCAGTTTGTCAACTATCCACCCCATCGTCTGGATGATGCTGCTGCTATTAGTGAAGCCCTGCATGCGATCGATAACACAATCAACCTTCAGTGTATTGTTGCCCTGACTGAGACGGGTTACACTGCTAAGCTGGCATCGGAGGAACGTCCCAGGGCTACGATCGTGGCCTACACTCCGAACGCCCAAATTTATCGCCGCCTGAGCCTGAATTGGGGAGTGAGGCCAGTATTGATGCAGTTTCCTAACGGAACACTGGAAGAGTTGTTACCCCAAATTGAGGCCGATTTGATCCAAAGAAAGTTTGCGACTCCTGGTGACAAAATTCTGGTCATGGGGGGGGTGCCAATGGGTAAAGCGGGTGGCACCAACTTTCTCAAGATTCACACGATCGCCTCCAGGGAGTAACCCAGCTAAAGCATTTCCCGGTTGCCCCCAGTATCCGGCGGTTAAAACCGTAACTACACCAACAAAGTCTGCCGATGCAGACACTATAAAATCAAGGTTTTGGTAACCTGCGTCGGCAGGTTTGCTCGGTATGGCCGCGACTTCAGTCTCTAGGGTGACTTCAATAACCAGTTTTATTGAGAGCCAGAAATAATACTGAAATTATCTACCGGGATCAGTGGTTCAGATCGGTCGTGAGAGAGGTCTGTACTGAGGTTTAACACTCAATAACAAGTTGCCATCATTTTTGTGTAAATTTCTCTTTACAGTAGCAACTCTGACAGTAGAGTTGTCAATCGTATAGGGGAATTTTTGGCTGCTGAAGATAGGGGCACGATTATATTGCAAGCAGGTCAGAAATATAATATCAGGCTGGAATATTTCGAGAATACAAATGGTGCCGTCTCACAACTGATGTGGTCAGGCCCGGATCAACCGAAGGAAGTTATTCCTGCCAGTCAACTGTTTTCCAAACCGATTCCTGTTCTGAATGTGAAACCTGTGGTGGGGGTTCCCGATCAACAGTCAATGTCTATGGGTACCCGCTTAGTGATTCCAGGCATCACGATCGCTGATGCCGATGCGGGAGATGGGCAGATAACTGTTACCCTGAATGCAACGAATGGGGTGCTGATTATGAATGGTAACATCAGCAATGGGGTGCCTCTGGCTAATATCCAAAACAATGGCAGGGGAACAGTGGTGTTATCGGGGACGCTGCCGCAATTAACTGCAACCTTAAATAATTCAACTGGCTTGATTTATACCAGCAACAGTAACTTTTTAGGAACTGATACAATTAGTGTTTTGGTAAACGATAATGGAAATAGCGGTACGGGAGGCGCACAAACAGATACGAAATCCTTTAATGTGATGGTATATGGCACCAGTAGACCGGGTTCTGAAACAGCGATCGGAGTGAATTTGAACGGAGTAACCGATTGGTCTACGGAATGGCCGTTTGTGGATGTGTTCAAAACATCTCGACCCTGGTTATCACAGCGGCAGGGTGCTGCTTTTGGTCAGGGTGGCCCATTGCATCTAACACCGGAGGGTTGGGTTTGATAATGCCAAAATTGTCTGTCAATCTCCGGGACGAGTGACGGTGGATGTGCAGCCGGATCAGACGGGGGTTTTCTTGAGAATTCTGGAAACCAATCTAGATAATCCGATTCGCAATATCCGGTTTATCATGCCAGGATTTGAGCATACTTACCAAACACAACCGTTCCATCCTCTGTTCCTCGATCGTCTGTCTAAATTTAATACGCTGCGATTTATGGATTGGGGAGCGACCAATAACTCGCCTCTGGTAAACTGGGCCGATCGCACGACGATCAATAGCGCAACTCAGACCAGCAATCAGGGTGTAGCCCTGGAATATATGATTCAACTGGCCAATACACTCAAAATTAACCCCTGGTTTAATATTCCTGCAGAAGCTTCGGATGATTATGTGCGCCAATTTGCAACGATGGTACGCGATCAACTTGATCCTTCGCTGCGGGTTTATATCGAATATTCCAATGAGGTCTGGAATAACATCTTCAGTCAGGCCAGTTATGTTTCACAACAGGGACTGGCTCTGGGGCTAGATAGCAACGGATTTACAGCCGGACTTCGCTATTACGCCCAGCGATCAGTAGAGATCTTCAAGATCTGGGAAGAGGTGTTTGGGCAGAGCAGTAGTCAGCGGTTGGTACGGGTGCTAGCTGGACAGGGGGCGAATCCCTGGACGACTGAACAAATTCTGGGTTGGAACGATGCCTATCAATATGCGGATGCTTATGCGATCGCACCTTACTTTGATGGATTTGGGGATGCGGATCAGGATGGCTGGAGTGACTTGAATGATGTAGACATGGTGGATATCACTCTACAAATGACTCCCGACCAGATTATCGACAATATGCTGTTGGAGATTCCTACGGAAATCAAGCAGATGTTTGATAGCAATTACGCCATTGTTACCAAGCGCTATGGGCTGGACTTATTAGCCTATGAGGGCGGGTCTCATCTGACCAGTTATCAGTTCTCAGCCGACCAGCAAGCTCAAATGCATGATCTCTTTCTGGCGGTGAATCAAAGTTCCCGGATGAGGGATTTGTACAAAGCCTATCTGGATCAATGGCAACAGAGCGGCGGCATTTTGTTCAATCAATTTGTCGATGTAAATGCCTCTACAAAATGGGGATACTGGGGTGTGTTGGAGTATCAGAATCAGGATATTAATACGGCTCCCAAATATCTGGGATTAATGGACTTCATTCAGGCCCAGTCCCAGGCTTAAGGACAGAACTCCGGAATCTCTCAGATTTCGGAGTTTTTGGTATTCATTGTTGCAAGGCGAGCGGTTGAGGATCTCTTTGGGGTGATTGTTCTTCTGGGCTGGATAAAGTCTCTGAGTTTTGTAGGGGTTGGAGCAAGATGTGGTGGAGCCGTAAGCGGAAGTCGGAATCCAGGTATTGCTGACGAGTTTCGTCCCAGGTGCTTAAGATGTCGGTGCGGTTGCGTTGAATAATGGCTTGTAGCCCTTTCATTTCTTGGGAGGCTGGTAAGTGGGTGTTCAGCAAGTCTATTAATACCTGGCTATCCTGGAACGCTCCCAACTGGTCTTGTAAGACTTTGATTGCTTTAATCCATTTTTGAAAGGGATCGCCGTAGAAGCAGACAAAGAACTCGGTTTGATAGCGTACATGCTTGCAGACTTTTCGCAGTTCGTGCAGGGTTTTGCTCTCTTCCTGAGAAGAATGGTCGGCGGGAATGAGCCAACCGGGATGCAGTAGCAGTTCGGAGAGGAGGGGATTGAGTAAATCCGGTAGAACCATAAGTAGCGGCAGTTGGGCGATCGCGGTGTACTGAGGCTTTTCCAACCAGGTTTCGTAGGCTTGCTTTAAGTCCTGGTAACGCGATCGCGCTAATGTGTCTTCTACGGCGGCAAAGGCTTCAGACCGTTGCTTCTTTAAGGCTTTAATCGCTCCATCCAGCAACTTCTGTTCTTTTTTGTCTAATTGAGGCCGATACACGTCCTTCAGATTTGCTAGTTGCACATCCAGATCTCGCAATTGTCCTAAAACTCTGGCCAGTTCAGTGATTCGTCGGATGCTGCCTGCTTTGGGCACCTTGAGAGCCATACCAAAGACCTGCAGGGCAGTTCGTAAGCGACGAGTTCCGACCCGCATGTGGTGCAGGTTTTCTAGATCGTCATCGGCCAGAACTGGCTTTTCGTATTTGATCACACGATGGTATTGCTCGTTAATCATGCTGTACCCATACTCACCCAGTGTCAGAGATTGCACCTCCTGGGATTCAGGCTGCAGCTCAGCAGGTGAAGTGGTTTTCATAAAGACTGGAGAATTCAGGGAACGAAGAGTGAGCTTTCAGAAGAGGTTATGATAATACCCCATTAAGGTCTTGTTCTTAATCCCCTACGTAGACGATGAAAGAGTTTCTTTAGATTGATTTTAGATTTTACTGTCAGACGGCAATTTCCTCTTGCGACTGCTGCTTGCCTATTTTCTGATCAGAGTTAAAATGCATAGAGGCTCCCGATTTCGATCGTTGAAGAGGTAAGTTGAATTTCATGAGTAGGCAAGCGATCGTTAGCTGGCTGCAGCAGCGTCCCTGGTTAGTTGTGCCCATCTTGGGTCTGATTCCCCTGATCAGTTTGCCGTTGATGAGCCGGCAGTCACCCCCCTCTGCATCAACACCCTCTCCAGGGGCTGCTGGCTCGCCTTCGCCTTTGTCTTCAATATCTGCAGCGGCTTTGCCGGATATGGCACTGGTTTCACCGTCTCCTAAACCTACGCCCTCTGCAAAAGTGACTCCCTCTTCTCGGCCATCACCATCTCCCAAGGCGACTGCTCCAAAAGTTGCTGCGAGTCCAGTCCCTCCCCCGCGCCAGATCGATCCACGGGTGGTGCAGTCGGTGATCAGTTTATCGGCAGATGCGGTAATTCCGGTGCGAGTCATTATTGCGCAGGGGACTACAAGCCTGACGATCGGAACCTCGACAGGAGGAGTGGTGATGGATGCCCAGAAGGGCAATGCGGTGTATCAAATGCCTGCCCGGTCAAGTTATCAGGTGCAGGCGGATGGAAGAACACTGATGATGGGATCGATCCGGTTGCCGCAGGTTGTGTATATTGAACCAAATCCGGGGGGAATTACCTATGTGGGCGATCGCGGTTATCGAGGCCGCATGGTGTTGATTGCCAATGACAGTCATCTATGGGCCGTGAACCATGTGAGTATGCAGCAGTATTTATACAGTGTGGTGGGCAGTGAGGTGTCTCCCAGTTGGCCGATGGAAGCACTGAAGGCGCAGGCAGTGGCGGCCCGATCGTATGCCCTGACGTATCACTTGAAACCTGTGAATCGACAGTTTTATGACCTGGGCGCGGACGAGTACTACCAGGTGTACAAAGGGGTGGAAAGTGAAGCAGCGACAACCCGACAGGCGGTGAATAGTACGGGGGGAGAGTTTGTCAGTTATCGCGGTGGGGTTGTGGAGTCGTTGTATGCGGCAACGGATGACATTGTCATGGAGGCTTTCCAGGGCAGGGGCATGAGCCAGATTGGAGCGTTAGGGCTGGCAGAAAAGGGATATAACTACCGCCAGATTCTGGCTAATTACTATACTGGAACGGGGGTTGCCCGTATTCAAATGGATATAGAGTAATGAGTCTAAAAATGGGATTCATTTATAGACTCAAATGAGACTTATGAGCAGTGAGATGATCGCCTAGCGATCGCAACGGTGACGGCGGTAATCCCAGGGTAGACAAGGGTTGGCTTCCTGCCAGAGGCCAATCCCTTGTTGTTGGGCTTCGGATTCGGCAAGCAAGTATTGGGCTTGAGTGCGACGGCATTCGTTAAGGTACTGAGGATTCAGAGCGGCCATGCCTTCAGTCACTAGCTGGAGGTTGATGGATTCTCCGTTCACAAAGACTTCGCCAATGATGCTGCAGTAACGATCGCGGTTGATTTCACGAATTTGAACCGTCTGTCCAGCAGGCAGGAGTTGCTTCAGACGATCAGCAGCCATTTTGCCCCAGGTCTTTTGGGCAGGATCTGGCATTTCCATGCACCCTAACCATACTGTGATCGTTCGACCCTGTTGACGAACCTGCAAAGCATTGCGATCGCCAACGGAAACGATGGTGGCTTTTTGGAGGGATTGGGCCTGAGCGAGACTGTTGCTCAAAAGCAGGCTGGAAATAGGGAGTAGCAATCCCGGCAGGAGGGCAAGGAGAGGCAGGGAAGGTTTGTTCATGACACTACGGGCTTCTTAAGATTGTGATCGAGTAGGAAAACGACCGTTCTCTAGCTGGACTTGGTTTAATTTGCCCCCAATGTTTTGCTTTCTACCAAAGAAGCCATCTTTAGGTTCAGCCCCCACTGAAGATTGATTTCACTTTCCCCAGACAACATCATTTATAACTCCTGATTTGGCCTGATAGAAATATCAGGCTTTTTACTCATTCAGGCTGTTTCGGGTTGATAGGGAGGGAGATCGTCATTGGAGGGGTTACCAGGCTGCAATCTGGTAAACGAGTAAATAGCGATCGCTCTGCCATAATGCTGGCCAGGATTCATCGAGAATGGGGATGCCGCCAATGGAGACAGATAGGGTGATCTTTAGGACTGAGTGGATTGCGGTGAAGGAATCCTCCAGAGGGTTTCAGTATTTGGAACGCAAGGGGAAGGATTCGGTTGCAGTGTTTCTGTTGAGAAAGGGCGGCGTAAAATCTTTGCGGTATGAAGTCCTGATTCGGCAGCAGCATCTCTGCATTGACAATCGGGAGGTGGATGGAACGTTTACGCTCTTCCCCTATCCGATTACAGGGGGCTTGGAGGAGGGGGAGTTGCCAGAAGCCGCTGCGATGCGAGAAACCTTTGAAGAAACGGGCTATCGAGTGCAGGTGCTCCCCCTTGGTAAGTACATTGTGGGGACTCAGCTGAATGAGATTTGTTATCTCTACTATACCGATGTCACCGGGTTAGAACCTGATCCAGTGCAACAGGATGGTACCTATCTATCGTCGGGTTTGGGTTTACCAATCATAATGCGGCTTTGTTTGTGCTGGCATTTGTCGTCTTTGTGCTGTTTGGTGTCCTGGATATTTATTACTTGTATCTGGAGCGGCGGTTTCGGGAGAACTTTAACCGCCTCACCCGCCTGATCAATGGGTATGGCACCCGTGAGGACGAGGAATGGAGTGAAAAAGCCAGAGGGGATTTTCTGTACCTGGATGCGTCAACGAATTTCTTAGGGCAACTACCCCGGACGCTTAAATTCTGGACAAATCTGCCTTACCTGATCACGTTTTTGATGACAATCGTGCTTCTGGTTGTACCGCTACCTGCTATGCCAACCAAGTAGGGAGATTTTTGAAAAATCTATTGCCTATTCATCATCTACTGCCTATTTATCAGATAGTGTCGAAGTGGCATCTGCAGGCATATCGCAACGAGAGAAGAGACCTGCGTTCAACTCCCTCCAACGGTCAGTCCACCTTCCCCAAAGGATTGTATTACCTTGATAATCCTGAATAGAAAATCCAGGTGGGATCGGGAGATGCCCAACGGGTGCTTGTAGGCTAAAGATAGACTTCCCTACCCACGGGCCGCTGGCTTCATAGACATAACTCCCTTGCCAGCGGACGCGATTTGTGAAACGCTCCCATAAAATATCTTCCTGCCCAACTGGACCAACCGGACTACCCACGTCTCGCCAAATTTCTCGTTGTACACTAAAGCCAAATTTACCATTGCTGTACTGAAACCAAAGTTTGTTGATTTCTGAAATCACTGCACAGGGAACGTCTTTAAAGCTTTTGGGATCTAGACTTCCCTGAGACTCCCCAGCTACTTGACGTACTATATTCCAAATCTCCTGATTTGCTTCTTCCCATTGTTGTGCTTCCAGAAAGTGCTGCAATTTGGAGGACCGTTGGAGACTCCGCACTCCGATACCGATACCGATAGCTACAGCCACTCCTCCTCCAAACAGAAACCATTTGAGAAACTGTTGTCGTGTATATCTCTTTTTTGCTATTTCTGGTAGTTGATTTTCCTGCTCTCTTGCCTTGAGGTCGGTTGGACGCTGATATATTTTTCGCTCTTTAGTTAGCGGTTCTTCTGACTCTATTATTGCTCTATATACTGTTCTGCTTCCTGTCGCTGTTGCTCCAGTAGTCGTTGCTGCGCTGCCGCCTCAGCTTCCTGTTGCTCGTTTTCTCGATCAACTGTTTCTAATTTTTTAAGTGAGCCTATTTTTCTGGGCATGACATACGGTTGCTTCATGAGCAGCCTATATAGATCCTGATAACCTCCATCTTCCTTCAAGCGTTGTTCATTGTTATCCAATTTGAATAAGTCATACCCAGACAAATCAAAATAAGAAGTACGAATTCCATCAGGAATAATGGATATATCAGGAGGATCAAAGAAAATTGGGTAAAACTTGGTATTCCTTCCCTGAGAATCATGGAGTTTCCCCATAATCAAGGTTGACTTCCAGGTGACTCCCAATCCTTTGTTGACTTCTTCTTTACCTCGATAGCGTTGATAGTACCTTTCAGTACAAACGATCAGAACAAAGGCTGATTCATCAATTTGATCCAGCATCCAGCGATCCCGGTTATCAGGAGACTGAACAAATTGGTCGATGGTACAGTCAATGCCATCATCTCGGAGCGCTTGAGCCAGGTGATAAACCCTATCTTTGTGCTCTTTCGAGTCCCAGCTATAGCTGATAAACACTTTGAGCGCGTCCTCCGCCACCTGCTCCTCCGACCAGACTTGAGTGGGTTTGCGTCAACTATAGTCTTCCCCCACAGCTTAAAAGAATGGCTTGCTTGGGGATGACTTGGGCGATCGCAAAGCCTTTACAGCTAGAAAAGCTGGCTCACCAGGCAGCGAAAACTGGGCAAAATTGGGCTGGTCAATT